>DASQAM010000466.1:0-6570 GCA_035635735.1 Gemmatimonadales bacterium
GGGTTCGTTAGATGAGCTCCAAGGGGTCTTGGAGCTTGCGGAGGCTCTGGGCTATCTCTCCGGCAGCAGATTGAGTGCCCTTCGTCTGACTCGTACCCACTGTGCCAGATTGGTCACGGCGCTCTCCCGAAGGATTATCGCTCAATCCGGCAACGCCTCTCCCGGCAACCGGTAACGCCTCACTCCCATTCTTACGCCTCATTCCCATTCTATAGTCGCCGGGGGTTTGGAACTCACGTCATAAACAACGCGATTGACTCCCCGCACTTCATTAATGATGCGGTTGCTGATCTTCCCGAGCACCTCCGCCGGGAATGGGTACCAGTCGGCCGTCATGCCGTCGCGACTGGTGACCGCCCGCAGCGCGACCACATGATCGTACGTGCGGAAGTCTCCCATCACGCCGACCGACTTGATGGGCAGCAGCACCGCGAACGCCTGCCAGATCTGGTCGTACAGGCCCGCGGCACGAATTTCCTCGATGTAGATCGCGTCCACCCGGCGCAGTAGATCGAGGCGTTCCCCGGTTACGGGCCCTAGTATACGGATGGCGAGGCCCGGCCCCGGGAACGGATGCCGGCCCACGATCTCTTCCGCCAGGCCGAGCTCCCGGCCGACCTGACGCACTTCGTCCTTGAAGAGTTCGCGCAGCGGCTCGATCAGCTTCCACGGGAGATTCGGCCGCAGGCCTCCCACGTTGTGATGCGTCTTGATCGTGACCGATGGGCCGCCGAACGGCGACGCGGACTCGATCACATCGGGATACAAGGTTCCCTGCACCAGGAAGCCGACGTCCCCTGGGACGTGCTCGGCTGCTTGCTCGAACACATCGATGAACGTATGGCCGATGCGACGCCGCTTCTCTTCCGGGTCATCGATCCCGGCCAGCGTTTGAAGGAAGAGCGGACCCGCATCCACCACCCGCAGGTCGATGCCGAGGTGTGCTCGGAACGTCCGCTCGACCTGCTCGCGTTCGCTCAGGCGCAGCAGACCATGGTCCACGAAAATACACGTCAGGCGTTCGCCGATCGCGCGCTGCACTAGCGCGGCCGCCACCGCCGAATCGACACCGCCCGAGAGGCCGCAGATCGCTCGCTTCGTTGAGCCGACGAGCTCCCGAATCCGTCGTACCTCCTGCTCGATGAAATGACCGGGTGTCCAATCCGGCGCGCAGCCGGCGATCTCGAACAGGAAATTGTGCAGCATCTCTCCGCCGCGCGGCGTGTGCGCCACCTCGGGGTGAAACAGCACCCCGAAAATCGGTCGCGTCTCGTGCTGGAACCCCGCCACCGGCGCGTTCGGGCTCGATGCGGTCACGCGGAAGTGCGGCGGCGGCTTTTCGATGCGGTCGCCGTGGCTGGCCCACACCGTGATGCACCCCTGGGGCTCGAAGCCGGCGAACAGCCCCGTCGCATCCCGCACCGTCACCTCGGCCCGGCCGTACTCGCGCTGAGTGGACGGCGTCACCTTGCCGCCTGCCAGGTGGGCCACGAGCTGCATGCCGTAGCAAATGGCGAGGATCGGTGTCCCGAGCTCGAGCAGCTTGGGATCCGCCGTCGGCGCGCCCGGATCGAACACCGAGTTGGGGCCCCCGGACAGAATGATGCCCTTCGGGGCGAACTGCTCGACGAAGCCCAGGTCGGTGCCGCGCGCGGCGGGATGGATCTCGCAGTAGACGTGCGCCTCGCGCACCCGGCGCGCGATGAGCTGGGTGAACTGCGAGCCGTAGTCGAGGATCAGAATCCGGTTCACGTGCCACCCGCCCGGTACCAGGTCGTGGGCTCGACCACTTCCCCACGCAACAGGTCGTCGAGCGTCTCGCGCTGCCGCGCCACGTAGTAGCGATCGCCTTCGACCAGGATCTCGGGAGGCCGGGGTCGCTGGTTGTAGGTCGAGCTCATCACGAAGCCGTAGGCGCCCGTGCCGAGCACCGCCAGGTACTCGCCGGGCTCGACCGCGGGGAGCTTGCGGTCGAGCGCGAGGAAATCACCGGACTCACAGATGGGGCCCACGACGTTGACCACCTCCTCGGCTCGACTGCCGTCCGTGAGGGAGACGATCTCGTGATGAGCGTTGTAGTGGCTGGGCCGCACGAAGTCCGTCATCCCCGCGTCTACCACCACGAAATCCTTGCCGCCGGCATGCTTGCGGTACAGCACTTTGGTGACGAGTACGCCGGCGTTCGCGACGAGATAACGGCCCGGCTCGCACAGCAGCGCGAGTCCGGCCTGCTTGATCGGCGGCGCCACTGCGTCGGCGAAGTCGCGCGGACTCGGCGCCTTCTCGTTGTGGTAGCGCACGCCCAGTCCCCCGCCCACATCCAGCGCTTCGACCGTGCCGATCCCCGAGGCGCGCAGGGCCGTCACCAGCTCGAGCAGCTTGACGGTGCCGCGGTGATACGGCTCGACGTCGCTGATCTGGGACCCGAGGTGCATCGCGAGCCCGCGCAGCGTGAACAGCGGCTCGGCTGCCGCGCGCCGGGCGACGCTCACGACCTCGTCGTAGGGAACGCCGAACTTGGCGGTCTTCTCGCCGGTCTTGGTGTATGGGTGCGTCTCAGTCGCGACATCCGGATTGACGCGGATGCCGAGGCTCGCGCGCTTCTTGAGCCTCCGCGCGACCGCAATCACGGCGTCGAGCTCGGCGGAGGACTCGATGTTCAGGAATCCCACACCGGCACGGATCGCCTCTTCGAGCTCCGGAGCGGTCTTTCCGACGCCCGAGAATACGATCGAGCTCGCTTCGAAACCGGCCGCGAGGGCGCGCCGCAGCTCGCCTACGGAGACGATGTCGGCTCCGGCGCCCAGCGCTTTCAGGACCTTGAGAACCCCGATGTTGCCGTTGGCCTTCACCGAATAGCAGATGCGATGCGGCACGTCTTTCAGGGCGTCCTGCAGCGCGTGGTATTGGGCCCGGATCAGGTTGGCGCTGTAGACGTAGGTGGGAGTGCCGACCCGCTCCGCAATCGAGCGGAGCAGCGCGGGATCGAACCCTAGTACGCCTGCGCCCACACCGCCTCCGCGACGCTGGGCTTCCCGCACCACATACACGTCTTGGGCGCCTCAGCCGAGCGGAACTCGGGATCGGGGAGCACCCGCACGGTTGCCCCCGTCTGTTGCTTGATCTCGGCTTCGCACTCGGGCGAGCCACAGAAGCCGCCGTACGCGAATCCACCCACGCCCTTCATGAACTCGAGGAACTGCTGCTTGGTGACGCCGCGGATGGAATGCGCTTCGCGACGATCCTTGGCTGTCTGAAACAGCGTGGCCTGGATTTCGTCGAGGGCTTTCTGAACCGCGACGCCGAGCCCGTCCAGCTTGGTGGGTGTCTTGCCGCCGGTGCGGCGTGCCGTCATCACCTGTCCCGCGGCCACGTCGCGCGGACCGATTTCGAGCCGCAGCGGCACACCCTTGGCTTCCCACTCGAAATACTTGGCGCCGGGCTTGAGGCTGTCCCGGGCATCGAGCTCGACGCGCACGCCGGCTCTCGTGAGCTCCTCCTTCACCTTGCCCCCAACCCCCAACACCTGACTGTTCTCCTCTTCGGACTTCCAGATTGGCACGATCACCACCTGCACCGGCGCCAGCTTGGGGGGGCAGACCAAGCCGTTGTCGTCGGAGTGCGTCATCACCAGCCCGCCGATCATGCGGGTGGAGACGCCCCAGGATGTGTTCCACACGTATTCGAGGCCGCCCGCCGCCGTCTGGTACTGCACGTTGAACGCCTTCGCGAAGTTCTGGCCCAGGTTGTGCGACGTCCCGGCCTGGAGCGCCTTGTTGTCCTGCATCAGCGCTTCGAGGGCGTAGGTGCGCAGCGCGCCGGCGAACTTCTCGCTGTCAGTCTTGCGGCCGGTGATCACGGGCATCGCCATCCATTGCTCCTGGAAAGTGCGATAGACCCCGAGCATCTGCCGCGCCTCCGCTTCGGCCTCCGGTTCTGTGGCATGCGCGGTGTGCCCCTCCTGCCACAGGAACTCCGTGGTGCGGAGGAACAGCCGGGTCCGGAACTCCCACCGCACGATGTTGCACCACTGATTCATCAGCAGCGGCAGGTCACGGTAGCTCTGGATCCACTTGGCAAACATCGCGTAGATGATCGTCTCGGAGGTCGGCCGCACGACGAGCGGCTCCTCGAGCGCCGACTCGGGATCGGGCATCACGGCTTGCGCGCCCGCCTTGCCGGTGGCCTTGAGCCGGGTGTGCGTCACCAGCGCGACCTCCTTCGCGAAGCCCTCCACGTGCTCGGCTTCCTTCGCGAGAAAGCTCATGGGGATGAAGAGCGGGAAGTACGCATTCTGATGGCCGGTCGCCTTGAACATCCCGTCCAGGGCCTGCTGCATCAGCTCCCACATGCGGTAGCCATGGGGCCGGATGACCATGCAGCCGCGCACCGGGGAGTAATCGGCCAGCTCGGCCTGCATCACGACGTCGTTGTACCACTCGCTGAAGTCCTTGGCGCGTGGCGTGATCTTCTGCGCTTGGGCCATTAGTGGAAGAATCCCTGAACGAGCTTCGCGATGGGCACCCGTTCCTCGGTGCCCGCCTTCAAGTCCCGCACCACCACCTCGCCGGCCGCACGCTCGTCAGGCCCGACGATGATGGCCCGCGTCGCTCCCCGGGCCGCGGCGAGTTCCAGTTGTTTGCGGATGGCCGCCGGACGGAGACCGTATTCGACCGCCACGTCCAGATCCCGTAGCTGATGCGCCAGTTTCAGCAGCGGCGCCACGTCCTCGCCGCTCACCGCTATCAAAAAGGCGTCGAGCTTCGTCGACGCCTGGTCGGCCGGGCCGCGCTCCTTCAAGAGTTCTCCGAGGACGACGTCCCCCATGCCGAAGCCCAGGGCGGGGAGATCGACGCCGCCGAGCGCCTTCAGCAGCCCGTCGTAGCGGCCGCCGCCGCACACCGCCCGCAGTGATTTCCCTGTATCGAACAGCTCAAACACGATCCCGGTGTAGTAGGCGAGCCCGCGAACGATCGTGAGGTCCACCGCGACGAAGTCTCCGAGCCCCATCGCCTCCAGGGCTCCGACGGCCTGGCGTAGCGGCTCACCTGCCTCCTCGCCACCCTTCACCTTGCCGAGCGCGGACAGTACGGCATCGAGCCCACGCAGCGCCGCGATCTCGAACACGGCGTCCGTTTCCCGTTTCCCGACGCCCGCTTCCCGCAGCTTTGCCGCCAGGACGTCCTTCGGGTCGCGCTCGCTCTTGTCGATCGCCGCGAACGCCGCGCCGAGCTGCCCCTCGCTCAGGCCGCGCCCGAGCAGCAAGGTGCGCAGCACGCGGCGATCGGACATCCGGACCTGCACGTCGCGCGGCCCCAGCCCGAAGGCGCGCATAATGTCGATCGCGGCCGCGATCAGCTCCGCGTCGGCCAGCGGGCTCGCTTCGCCGAGGATGTCCATATTGAGCTGAAAGTGCTCTCGCAGCCGTCCCCGCTGCTGCCGTTCGTACCGGAACAGCTGCGGGATCGAGAACCAGCGGATCGGCTTCTTGAGCGCCTGGGCGTGCGCACCCACCATGCGGGCGAGCGTGGGCGTCATCTCGGGGCGCAGCGCGACCTTGCGCCCGCCCTTGTCCTCGAATGCGTACAGCTGCTGCACGATCTCCTCGCCGCTCTTGTCCGTGTACAGGTCCAGCGGCTCGAGCGGAGGGCCGTCGTATTCCTGAAATCCGTAGCGCCGCGCGACCTCGCGCCAGGTGGCGAAGATGTGGTTACGGAGAGCCAGTTCGTCGGGGTAGAAGTCACGGAAGCCTGGTAAGGCTTGTCCTTGCATCGCAAGAATTTAGCCGACCGGCGCGAACCCGGGCAAGCGGGCGAGCGCGTCGCCCACGGTGTGAAACGATCCGGTGACGATCACCGTCGCGGCATCGTCCCGCACGCGCTCCAACGCGCGCTCGAACTGCGGCTCGAGCTCGTGGGCCACCGCGAGATGCCCGAGCTCCCGCTCCAACCGGCCGAGGTCCCAGCGCCGTCGCTCGGGTGCCGTATCGGGCACGGTGAACACGAAGCTGTCGACTTCCGGTGTGAGGCAGTCGATCATCCCGAGGTAGTCCTTGTCGCCCAGCACGCCGACCAGCGCGCGCCGCGGGTGCGGCGGATCGTACTCCCGCAGCGTGTCGGCCAGCACGCGGGCGCCGTCGGGATTATGCGCCACATCGAAGATCCACCGGCCGCGCACGTCGAATCGCCCCGGCACGTATGCGTGCGCGAAGCTGTCCGGCCACTCGTCGCCGACGGGTCCGAACGGTGGCGCGAGGGCGTTCAGCGCCCCCAACGCGACCCAGGCGTTCGCGTGCTGGTGCCGTCCCTTCAAGCCGAGCGGCCGCGTCGGCGCGGCGCGCAGGTCCACGGAGACCAGCGGGTGTGCCCCGCGCCGCTCCGCCTCGGCGACGAGCACCTGGCGCACGGCCGGATCCATCTCGCCGGTGACGAACGGAACGTCGCGCTTCGCGATCCCCGCCTTTTCCCGCGCGATGGACGCGAGGTCGTTGCCGAGGTAGTCGGTGTGCTCCCGCGCGATCTTGGTGACGACCGACACGAGGGGCGTGATGACGTTGGTCGAGTCGAGCCG
>DASQAM010000467.1:0-9526 GCA_035635735.1 Gemmatimonadales bacterium
TCCATCGAGGTGAAGCTCAAGCCCAAGTTCCGCGACGCCGAGCACGTGAACGACGTCGCCGACCGGCTCCGCGGGTTCGGGTTCGTGGACGACGTGCGGTTCGGGCGCGATTGGGTGGAGAAGCTCGACCGGCTGCGGCAGGTCGCGGCGGCGGTGGGGCTCGTGGTCGGGGCCGCGTTCGCGGTGGTCGCCATCATCATCATCGGCACCACGATCCGCATGGCGGTGCTGCAACGCGGCCGCGAGATCGCCATCATGCGGCTCGTCGGCGCCACCAACGGCTTCATCCGCCGCCCGTTCCTGCTGCAAGGGGCAATCAAGGGGATGCTGGGCGGGCTCGTCGCGGTCGGGCTCTCCTACGGCGCGTACACCCTCATCAACCGCTGGCTCATCCAGGCGGCGTTCTTCTCCAACGTCCAGGCGCTCGCCATCGTCGGTTTCGGCACTCTCATCGGACTGTTTGGAAGTGCGGCGTCCGTAGGAAGACACCTGCGTAGAGTATGACGAGAACGGGATGCGGGATGCGGAATGCGGGATGCGTAATCGTGATCCTCACCGTGCTCACGCTTCCCGCTTCCCCCCTCCCACTCTCCGCCCAACGACCGCAACCCTTCGATCAGCAGCTGAGGGATAACCAACAGCGGTTGGAAAGCATCCGCCGCGAGCGGTCCGATGTCGAGCAGGAGCTCGAGCGGCTACGCACGCAGGTGCACTCGCTCTCCGACGAGCTCGCGAACATCGAGCGACAGAAGGAGACGACCAATAGGATCGTGAACGAGCTGGACCGCCAGATCTATGCGCTGTCGGACCAGATCGACCAGACCACGGTCGACCTGCTGCTCGCCCAGAACGCCCTCGCCGAGAAGCGCGCCGTCCTGGAGCGCCGCCTGGTCGACATCTCCAAGCGGGGGCCGCTGTACGGGTACCAGGTGCTGCTCGCGGCGGAGAGCTTCGGCGACCTGCTGTCGCGGTACAAATACCTGTACCTCGTGAGCCGGCAGGATCGGCTGCTGGCGAACGACATGTCCAAGCTGCAGCGGCGCATCGGCCGGGAGCGGCAGACGCTGGTGGACGCGCGCGACGTGCTGGGACGGCGCAAGAACGAGCGCACCGAAGAGCTGGACCGCTACCTAGCGCTCGAGCGCGAGCGGCAGACGTCGCTGCGGGAGACGCGGCGCAGTGCGCGCGAGGCGCTGCAGCGCCTGTCCGAGCTCGAGCGCGACGAGAAGAGCCTGAACGACCGCATCGTGGCGCTCGAGCGCGCGCGGCGCGAGGCCGAGGCCCGCGGCGCCGCCACCGCCGCCGCCATCACCACCGCGGACCTGGGCCAGCTCGACTGGCCCGTGCAAGGGCGGATCGTGTACCAGTTCGGTACCGCGACGGGCCCGAACAAGACGCGCATCCCGTGGCACGGGGTCGGAATCGCGGCCCCGGCCGGCACGCCCGTCCGCGCCATCGCGGGCGGCACCGTGAGCCTCGCGGGGCCGCTCGGCACCTACCTCAGATCGGTACTGATCGACCACGGGGGTGGCTACTACAGCTTTTACGGCTACCTGAGCGATGCCACCGTGACCCAGGGGGAGCGCGTAATCAAGGGACAGATCGTGGGCCACGTGGGCGGCGGGTCGAGCGACCAGGGACCCCACCTGCACTTCGAGATTCGGGGCCAGGGCGGCATCGCCCTGGACCCCGTCAACTGGCTGAAGACGCGCCGCTGACGCCGATCCGGTCCGGCTCGCTCTTCTTGCCCCGCTCCAGCGCCACCTCGACCTGCGTGAACAGATCTTCGGGCCGCAGCACCTCGGTGTGCGGGAACGCGACGACGCCGGCGGTGAGGCTCGGCACCTGCCCGCGAGGGAGGTCGGGGAAGGTGTGCCGGGCCAGCACCTGCCGCAGCCGCTCCACGAAGTGCCGGCCGCCCTGCGTGTCGGTCTCCGGGAGCACCAACGCAAACTCGTCACCTCCATAGCGGGCCACGAAGTCCGGTGCCCGGATCTCGCGTTGCATCATGGCCCCGAGCTCCGCGAGCACGCGGTCGCCCGCCTGCTGCCCCAGCCGCTCGTTGATGTCCCGCAGCCGATCCACATCGATCACCACGAGCGCGAACCGCAGGGAATAGCGCCGGGCGCGCTCGAACTCGTCGCGCAAGCGGCGGTCCAGCGCGTCGAGGCTGGCGCAGCCCGTGAGCACGTCGGTAACGCCGGCGCTGATCTGCCGCCGATAGATGGCCGCCCGGCGCTCCTCGTTCTCGAGCACCCGCGCCGCGGCCTGAGCGATGGTGTTGGCGAAGGCGACGTCCTGGGGGCGGAGCTGGGGGTCCCCCTGAACGGTGCGCAGAAAGAACACCCCGGCGGCGCGGCCCTGCACGAACACCGGCAGCGCCACCGCCGACTGCACGTTCACGGCGATCCGGTGCTGCGTCCAGCGCCGGCGAATGGTTTCGAAGAGGGGATGCTCGTGCACGTCCGGAATGAGGACGGGCCGCTCGGTGCGGATCGCTTCCTGAATCTCCGGGTAGCGGTCGAGCTCGACCCGCAGGTCGCGGATCGCCGGGTTCTCGTACACCGCGACCACGCGTCCCTTGTCTTCTCCCGGGGCCGTGAGCACGAACGAGCAGTGGGTGAGGCCGAACGCATGCCCCACCCGACGGACCAGGGTCTGGAAGATCTCGTCGGCGCGCAGGGCGGCCGACACTTCCTGGAAGATGTCGAACAGCAGGTCGCGCGTCCGCAGCGCCTCCTGGGCCTCGCTCAAATCATGACGCAGCCGCAGATCGGCGTCGATACGGGCGCGCAGCTCGCCGAAGTGCACCGGGCCCGCCATGGCGTCCTGCGCGCCCGCCTGGAGCGCATCGGCGACCGCGTCGGCCCCGCCGTCCGCGAGAAGGACGATCACCGGGGCACCGGCGAAGCGCGCGGCGGTCGCAAGATCGCGCACCGTCTCCGCCAGCCCGGCCTCCTTGGCGGCGATGGAGAGGATGAGAAGATCGGGAGGCTGCGGCTCCGGCCGATCGGGACCGGGCGGCGGATAGGCGGCTTCGGTGACCTGGAAGCCGCCCCGGACCAGGAATCGCTCGAGCCCATCCGGCCGGGCCCCGGCGTCGCCGACGAGGAGGATGCGGTGCTTGGGGTGTTCCGGCAACAGTCCTTACCGCGCGATGACGGGTGTCAAGCTATAGTTCACCCTATGGGACGGCAACCGCGGAGCGCGGCGGGTGCGCCCGGCGCCTGAGACGCGCCGCCAGCGGCGCCGCATGGTCGCGAGACAGCTCGCGGGCCGCGGCATCCGCGATTGCCGCGTGCTCGCCGCCATGGCGTCGGTGCCGCGGGAATGGTTCCTGCCACCGCACCTCGCGAGCGAAGCCTACGAAGACGCCCCGCTGCCGATCGGGAGCGGACAGACCATCTCCCAACCCCTCATTGTCGCGTTGATGACCGAAGCGCTCGCGCCGCGGCGCCGGGACCGCGTGCTCGAGATCGGCACCGGCTCCGGTTATCAGACGGCGATCCTGGCGCGTCTCGCGGGACGCGTGTACACGATCGAGCGGCTGCCCGACCTGCTGGTCGAAGCGGAGGAGCGATTTCGGCGCCTGGGCCTCACGAACATCGAGACCCGGCTGGGCGACGGCGCGGCCGGCTGGCCGGAGTGCGCGCCGTTCCAGGGCATCATTGTGACGGCGGCCGCGCCCAGCGTGCCGACGCCGCTCACGGAGCAGCTCGCGCCCGGCGCCCGTCTCGTGATCCCGATCGGTGACCTCGCGTCCCAAGAGCTGGTCATTCTACAGCGCGGCCCGGCCGGGCTGGTGGAGCGGCGCGCCGGCGGCGTGCGGTTCGTACCCCTCATTTCCCGGCTCGCGTTCACGGAGGAGCCCTGGACATGAAACGCGCACCCGACGACCTGCTCGGCGCCCACGTGTCGACGCAGGGCGGCGTAGCCTTGGGCCCCGCGCGAGGGAACGCAATCGGGGCGACCGCGATTCAGGTCTTCACGAAGACGCCCAACCAGTGGCGCGAGCCAGTGGTGCGGGGCGCCGACATCGCGGCGTTTCGCTCGTCGTTCGCCGCGAGCGGGATCCGGGCAGTGGTCTCGCATGACAGCTATCTGATCAATCTGGCGTCGCCGGACGAAGCGTTGCGCGCCAAGAGCATCCGGGCGTTTACGGGCGAGCTGGAGCGTTGCCGGGCGCTCGGCATCCCCTGGGTCGTGTCCCACCCCGGCAATTACATGGACGACCGGACCGACGGGCTCGCACGCAACGCCCGCGGCTACGCCGACTGCCTGGCGGCGGTCCCGGGGGAGGTCGGCCTGCTGATCGAGGGGACGGCGGGCGCGGGCACGGCGCTCGGGAGCACGTTCGAGGAGCTGCGGGCGCTCCGGGAGGGGCTGCCCGCGGAGGTGCAGGCTCGGGTGGGGTTCTGCCTCGATACGGCACATCTACATGCCGCCGGGTACGATGTGACCACTGCCCTGGAGGAGGTGTGGGAACGGTTCGACCGGGAGGTCGGGCTCACGCATCTCAAGTGCTTGCACCTCAACGACTCCAAGGGTGGGCTCGGGTCGCGGCTCGACCGCCACCAGTGGATCGGCGAAGGCACGATCGGGCCGGAGCCGTTCCGGCGCATCATGCGGGACCAGCGGCTCGCGCCCGTGATTAAGATTATCGAGACGCCGAAGGGCGACGATCCCATCCGTCACGACCGGCGGATGCTCCGGCGGCTGCGCGCCTACGCGCGTGGCGGTCGCCCCAACGGTCGCATCGCGCAAACCGTAGGCAGGGCGTGATTGCACTGACGACGACCCCCAACCGCTGGACCCGGCGACTCGCTGCGCTACTCCTGGTGCTGCAGGGGCTGGCCGGGGGCGCCGTGCCGCTGGCGCACGCATCGGAGCGGCTCAGCGCGCCGGCGCACGTCGAGGCGCAACACGGGGCGGGGTGCGTCGCGCTGCACGACGGCCTGCGCTGCCCGCTGTGCCAATTCGCCGGCTCGCAGGGGTCCTCCCAGCAAGTGCGGACGCACGCCCACGTGGCTGCTACCGTGGAGCTGCGCCCGATCGCGTGCAACGCAGCGCCGCTAGTCCGTCAGGACCACCCCACCGCCCCACCCCGAGCTCCCCCCGCTTCTCGTTCTTAGCCTAACGGCGGCCGGCAGTGCCGGCACGCCGCCCGCGCGTGCCCGCCCCTCGAGCGGGACGCCTGCTTGGAACAACGGAACGGGAGATTCTCCAGCATGACTCGACAACAAGAGGTCGTCGTGGCTGCGCTCGCCACCGTGCTCGCGTTGGCCGCTCCGGCGTCCGCCCAGCAACCGGCGGACCAGCGTCGGGTGGACTCGCTCGCGGTGGAGGTTCGGGCGCTCAAGGCGCGACTCGACAGCGTGCGGGCGCAGCTCGCTCATCGCCCCGCCGCCGCCGAGCCGGCGGCCGACACGTCGCTCGCCGCGCTGCGCGCCGCCGCCGCGGCTGCGGCGGGCACCGACACCAACAGAACCCGGGGCGACACCTCCGGCCGCACGAAGTTCGTCGGACGCGAGCGCAGTCAGCCGCAACTCAACCCCGAAATCAGCGCGACGGGCGACGTTCGGGTCTATGGCTACACGCCGGGGGTGCAGCGGGACAACTTCGATGCGCGCGAGTTCGAGGTGGGGTTCCAGTCGCCACTCGATCCCTACTCGAGCACGAAGATTTTCGTGAGCTTCGAGAACGGCAATGTCAGCATCGAGGAAGGGTATGCGTACTGGACCGGCCTGCCGGGGCGCATCCGCTTCGACATCGGCAAATTCCGCCAGCAGTTCGGCGAACTGAATCGCTGGCACCTACACGCGGTACCGGAGACCGAGTACCCGCTTGCGTTGCGGGCTTATCTGGGTCAAGACGGGCTCGCGGGGACAGGGATCTCGCTGTACCGCGCCTTCGGGGGGCTCGGCGTGCACGAGCTGACGGCCCAGCTGACCCGCAGCGAGAGCGACGGCGAGCTGTTCGGCAGCAGCGGCCGGCCGACGTATCTCATTCACCTGCTCAATTTCTGGCAACTGACGCGCTCGACCTACGCCCAGCTCGGTGGCACGGCGCTGTACGGTACAAACCCAGACTCGAGCCTTCGTACCAAGGTAGGCGGCATCGACTTCCGCCTCACGTGGCGGCCGCCGGCCGAGGCGTTGTATCGGGAGTGGACGCTGCGCGGCGAGCTGTACGCGCTTCGCAAAGAGTACGCCGGCGCCGGCACGACACGGCTCGGGTGGTACGCCGGGACCACCTACAAACTCGGCCAGCGTTGGATCGCCGGGGCGCGATACGATTACGTCGAAGACCCGCTCTTCGGCGTTATCACGCGGCAAGTAATCCCCTCGCTCACGCTGTGGCAGAGCGAGTGGGTGGAGCTACGGGGGCAGTACACCTGGGCCAAGGCCGCGGGTTTGAACGCCACGAACCAGTTCGCCCTGCAGGCTGTTTGGGCGATTGGACCACACAAACACGAGACCTACTGACATGCGTCGACTCACTGCACTGCTGGTCACGCTCCCCGTCCTGGTGATACCGCCGCCTGTCCGGGCGCCGGTCGCGGACAAGGTCAAAGTCGTCACGTCGCTCACGACGTACGGCGCCATCGCTCGCGAGATCGTCGGGGACCGAGGCATCGTCAACTCAATCGCCACCGGCGACGAGAACCCACACTACGTCCAGCCCAAGCCGAGCTTCGTACCGCTGCTGGGTCAAGCCGACGTGTTCGTCACGACTGGTCTCGACCTCGAGCTGTGGGTACCGGCGCTGCTCGACAAGGCGAACAATCCCAAAGTCACTGAGGGCGGACCGGGCTATGTCGCGGCCTACGCCGGGATCGACCTGCTCGATGTGCCGACGAGCTACTCCCGCGCCCAAGGCGACATCCACGTGTACGGCAACCCACACATCTGGACCAGCCCGCTCAATGCAGTCCAGATCGCCCGCAACATCCTGACCGGCCTGAAGCGTGTCTCGCCCCAGAACGACGATTACTTCACGCAGCGGGAGAAGGATTTCGAGGAGCGCATCTACCAGGCGTTGTTCGGCGACGACCTCGTGAAGCTCCTCAGCGGTCCGACGCTCGCCGACCTGGACCGGCAGGGCAAGTTGCTCGACTTCTTGAAAACGAAGCAGTACCAGGGTGCACCGCTACTCACCCGGCTGGGCGGGTGGCTCAAGGAGGCGATGCCGTTTCGCGGAAAGCCGGTCGCCTGCTATCACAAGGAGTGGGACTACTTCTCCCGAGAGTACGACGTCCCGTGCGTGGATTACATCGAGCCGAAGCCCGGAATCCCACCCACTCCGGGGCACGTGCTGGAGGTGATCAACGAAATGCGGACGCAACACATCCAAGTCCTCCTCTCCACGAACTACTACGACCGCAACCAGGTCATGGAAGTGGCGCAGAAGACGGGTGCGAAGGCCGTGATCGTGCCGTCGAACACCGGCGGCCAGGCGGGGATCAATACCTACTTCGACCTCATGAATCAGTGGATTTCGGAGCTCGCACGCGCGTTCGGCACGGGCAGCGCCACGGCCAACTGACTGACAACGGGGAGGCGAGATGAGTGGTCTCCAGCTGATGATTCCGCCGTTCGTGGCCTGCATGGTGCTCGTCGCGATGTTGTCGTACCTAGGGCTCCATGTGATCGCACGAGAGGTGATCTTCGTCGACCTCTCCCTGGCGCAGATGGCGGCCCTGGGCGGACTCTCGGCGTTGCTGATCCACGTGGAGGCCGATTCGACGTGGGCGTACGTCTTTGCGCTGTTCGCGACGGCCGTTGGCGCCCTGCTCTTCGCCTTGACGCGCTCGTCCCCTCGCGAGGAGCGGCGCGTGCCGCAGGAGGCGTTTATCGGCATCGTGTATGTGGTCGCCTCCGCGGCCGCTGTCCTGGTTGCGAACAAGGTTCCCGGGGGCGGCGAAGCGATCGAGAAGACCCTCACCGGCAGCATCCTCTGGGTGACGTTCAAACCGACGATCATCAAGCTCGCGGCGGCCTACGCCGCACTCGGCGTGTTCCACTACTTCCTACGCCATCGGTTTCTCACCATCTCCTTTCACCCGGAAGAAGCCGAGCGCCTGGGCTGGAAGATCAAATGGTGGGATTTCCTGTTCTATTTGTCCTTCGGCGTCGTGATCACGCTCGCCGTGCCCGTCGCTGGCGTGCTGATGGTCTTCAGCTTCCTGGTCGTCCCGGCCGTGATCGCATTCCTCTTTACCCGCGACATGCGACGCCTGACCTACATCTCGTGGGGCTCGGGGGCGCTCGCCTCGATCCTGGGCCTGTGGCTGTCGCTCGCGGGTGACCTCCCCACCGGCCCGTTGATCGTGTGCATGTACGGGATCGTGTTGCTCGGCGCCGTTGTGGTGCGGAAGCTGGTGCGCACACCCGCGTGACCCGCGTGACCCGGCGCCCCCTCAGGGCGCGCGCCCTCTGGCTGCTCGGCACGCTGCTCCAGCTGCTGCTGCCGGGGGCCGCCGCGTGGGCCGACGCCCGCCTCGACGCCGCGGGCGCCCATGCGACCGCGCACATCGAGTCGCACACCGCCAAGAGCTGCGCGCGCATCCACGCGCCGGACTGCGCCCTGTGTCATTTCCTCAGCGCGCCGGCGGTCACGGGTCGCGCCGCACCGCTCCGGCTCAACGTCGCCGACACCCGGCCGTTGCTCGGGACGGGTCCAACCGTCCAGCCGCGGCCACTCGGCCGACCCCACCCGCAACCTCGAGCCCCTCCCGCGCTCTCCTAGCGACGCCGCCGTCCGCGCGCGTCGCCCGCACGTGAACAGATCCGCTCGTCGTCCCGTCATTGGGGTTGGCGCCGGATCAAGGACCACTCACTCACGTCTACGGAGAGCGCATGAACTCGAAGGTCCTATATCCAACGCTGGTGGTGGCGTGGCTCGTCGCCGCCGGATTCACGACTGCTCCGCTGGCCGACGGCGACATCGGCGGATCAGTCGCCGACAGCGCCACGGGCACACCCTTGCCCGGCGGTGAGGTGCGCATCCTGCGGGGTGGCAACACCATTGCCGCCACCACCACCGATGCCTTCGGCCGCTACGTGATCCACAACGTGCCCGCCGGATCGTACAGCGTCGAGGTTCGCTACCTGGGTTACCGCTCGGACACGCAGAGCGTCTTCATAGGGGTGGCGGACGCCCTCGCCCGCGCCGACTTCCACCTGGTCTCCCTCCCGATCAATCTGTCGGCGGTGGAGGTGACCTCCGCCGTCCCGCTCGCGGTCGACACGCGAACCGGCAACCAGATCTTCAAACAGAACGACTACCACGGTGCGCCCACCAACACGACATCCCAGATCCTGCAGCAGTCCATCGTGGGTGCCGCCCGCGCGCCCACGGGCGAAGTCCACATCCGCGGTCAGCACGCCGAGTACACGTACTACGTGGACGGCGTCCCCGTCCCCGCCGGGATCTCGGGCAGCTTGAACGAGCTGTTCGACCCGCAGGTCGTGAACCAGATCGACTTCCAGACGGGCGGGTGGGACGCCGAGTACGGCAACAAGAA
>DASQAM010000468.1:0-2776 GCA_035635735.1 Gemmatimonadales bacterium
CGCGCTCGAAGGCAGCATTTTCATCGCCGGTGCGGTGGTGCAATGGCTGCGCGACGGACTGGGCATCATCAAGTCGTCGTCCGAAGTCGAAGCGCTGGCCGCGCAGGTGGATGATACGGGTGGGGTGTATCTGGTCCCCGCCTTCGCCGGGCTGGGGGCGCCGCACTGGGATCAATACGCCCGCGGCGCGCTCGTGGGCCTCACGCGCGGCACGACGGCGGCGCATGTCGCGCGCGCGGCGCTCGAGGGGATCGCGTTTCAGGTGGCGGACGTGCTGCGGGCGATGGAGGCCGATGCCAAGATCAAGCTGAAGGAGCTGCGCGTCGATGGCGGCGCGTCCGCGAACAACCTGCTGATGCAATTCCAGTCGCACCTCTTGGGCGTGCCTGTGGTGCGGCCCAAGGTCACCGAGACCACGGCGCTCGGGGCGGCGTATCTCGCGGGGTTGGCCGTGGGCTACTGGAAAGATCAGAAACAGATCGCGGCGCAGTGGCAGGTGGACCGCCGCTTCACGCACGCGATGAAAGCCACGCAGCGGAACCAGCTCGAGACCGGCTGGCGCAAGGCGCTCGACCGCGCGCGGCGGTGGGAAGTAGAGGGCTGAACCGTGGAAGTCATCATTCAGCGCGACTATCAGCAGATGAGCAAGGTGGCGGCGCGGATCGTCGCCGAAGTGCTCAATACCAAACCGAATGCCGTGCTCGGCATGGCCACCGGGTCCACGCCCCTGGGCCTGTATCAGGAACTGGTGCGACTGCACAAAGAGGAGCAGCTCGACTTCGCTCGCGTGACCACGTTCAATCTCGACGAATACGTGGGCCTGACGGCGAATCACCCGCAGAGCTACCACTACTTCATGCACGAGCACTTTTTCCAGCACGTCAACATCCCCCGGCAGAACATCAATATTCCCTCGGGGACGACCAGCAACTACCCCGCCTTTTGCACATGGTACGAGGAGCGTATCACGGAATGCGGCGGGATCGACCTGCAGATCCTGGGCATCGGCTCCGATGGCCACATCGCCTTCAACGAGCCGACCAGCTCGCTGAGCTCGCGCACGCGGCTCAAGACGCTGTCCAAGCAGACCATCGATGACAACGCGCGGTTCTTCGAGCACCGGGAAGACGTGCCGGTGTACGCCATCACCATGGGCGTCGGCACCATTCTCGATGCGCGTAAGCTCGTGTTGGTGGCGAGCGGCAAGAGCAAGGCCAAGGCGATCGCCCAGGCCATCGAGGGACCGGTTACCAGTATGGTGACGGCGAGTGCGCTCCAGCTGCACCGCGATGCGATCATCGTCGTCGATGAGGAGGCCGCCGCCGGCCTGACCATGCGCGACTACTACGAATTCATCTACGCGGCCAAACCGGCGGCGCCGAGGGCGTAGGTGGGCGGTCGTCCGATCATCCGCGTCCAGCACGTCGTCAAGTCGTTCGGCACCGTCATGGCCGTCAACGACGTCTCCTTCGACGTCCGGGCCGGGGAGATCTTCGCGTTCCTGGGCCCGAACGGGGCAGGGAAGACCACGACCATCAAAATGCTCACGACGCTGCTGCACCCCACGAACGGCTCGCTCGAGCTCGACGGACTCGACGTCACCACCCACCGGACAGAAGTCCGCACGCGGTTCGGCGTCGTCTTCCAGGATCCGAGTCTCGACAGCGACCTGACGGCGTGGGAGAACATGGATATTCACGGCGTGCTGTACCATGTGCCGCGTCATGCCCGGCGAGAGCGGTGCGAGGCGTTGCTCCGGATGTTCGAGCTGTGGGAGCGGCGCGACGATCTCGTGAAAACGTTTTCGGGCGGCATGAAGCGCCGGCTCGAAATCGCCCGCGGGCTGCTGCACACGCCCAAGGTATTGTTCCTCGACGAGCCGACGCTCGGCCTCGATCCGCAGAGCCGCAATCAGATGTGGACCCACGTGCGCAACCTCAGAGGGAGCGAGGGTGTGACCGTGTTCCTCACGACCCACTACATGGACGAAGCCGACCGCGTGGCGGATCGCATCGCGGTGATCGACCACGGGCGCATCGTCGCTACCGGATCGTCCGCGGAGCTCAAGCAGCAAACCGGCACCGATTCGCTGGAAGCAGCGTTCTTGGCGCTCACCGGCACGACGATCCGGGACGAGAGCGCCACCGCCGCAGACCAGATGCGTCAGGTCGCCCGCGTCTGGAGGAGATGAGCGCATGGCCGTCGTGTTCGTGCTGTGGCTGCGGGAACTGAAGAAATACCTGCGCTCGCGCGTCCAGATCGTGGCATCGCTCGGCACCCCCCTGATGTACCTGGCCGTACTCGGGTTCGGCCTCGGGCCGGTGTTTCAGCGCGCCGGGGAGGGCAACTACCTGCAGTTCATGGCTCCCGGCGTGATCGGGATGACCGTGCTGTTCACCGCCATGTTTTCGGGGATCGCCATGTTGTGGGACCGCCAGTTCGGATTCCTGAAGGAGACCCTGGTCGCACCGGTGCCGCGCCTGGCGATCATGATTGGCCGCACGCTGGGCGGGGCCACGGTGGCCGTGCTCCAGGGCGCGCTGATCTTTGTGGTGACGCTCATCGCGGGGTTCCGCCCCGTGACCCTCGTCGCGGTGCCGCTGGCGTTTCTCGTCATCGCGCTGATCGCGGTGATCTTCTCGGCGCTTGCGACAGCGATCGGGTCGAGCATCAAGGAGATGCAGGGCTTTCAGATGGTGATGAACTTCCTCGTGTTGCCGACCTTCTTTCTCTCGGGGGCGATTTATCCGCTCGAGGGGCTGCCCCGAGTCCTGGG
>DASQAM010000469.1:0-4632 GCA_035635735.1 Gemmatimonadales bacterium
AACCGCTCGCGCGGCATCACCTCGAAGATCGCGCCCGTCGGGCATACCCGCACGCACTCGCCGCACCACGTGCAGCCCGCCTTGTCCGGGTCGCCGTCCGCGCCCACGATGATCTCGGTGTGCTCACCCCGTTGGCCGACGTCGAGGACGCCGACCACCTGGATGTCCTCGCACGCCCGTACGCAGCGTGTACACAGGATGCATGTGCTCATGTCGTGCCGGATCATCGGGTCGCCGGGCCGCTCGTCGCCATGGCGCAGCACGAGGTCCCGCTCCCCGAGCGGCGTGGGACGGACCCCGTAGCGCACGACGTACTCCTCGAACTCGTTGCGAGGCTTCGCCCCGCCTCGGCTGCCGTTCCCCAGGTGCTCACCCGGATAGCGCTCGAGCAGCAGCCGGAGCACGCCCTTACGGTTTTCGACCGCCGCATGGGACTCGGTCTGCACTACCATCCCGTCCGCCACCTTGGTGGCGCACGCCGGGAGCAGCTTTGCCTGCCCCTCCACCGACACCAGGCAGATGCGGCAATTCCCGACTACGGACAGCTTGGGATACCAGCACAGGGTGGGGACGTCCAGGATCCCCGCGGCGCGGGCCGCTTCGAGGATCGTTTGTTCGGGATCGGCACTGACGGAGCGGCCGTTGATCGTGAGGGTCGCCATGTCCCTTGAAGATTAGACCCGGCGGGGGGACTAGGGCAACCGGCCGACCGGCCAACTACCTGATCTGCAAGGGGGATACGTGCTGAAACACGAAGGGCCGGCTCTACGCCGGCCCCGCTCGTGCTTTAGTCGATGTGCTCGGGCAGATGGCGATGCGTGTGATCGCCTGCCCCGCCGTCGGCCTCGTCCGTGAACCAGCAATAAGCCCAGATCTTTGCCGGGCGCAGCATCTTCCGGCCGGCCCGCAGGATGATACCGATCGGCTCGTCGTCGTCGAGAACGAATGGCAGGCTGGTCATTGAGAACCGTTGCGAGTTATAGGACGCTACGTTGTATGTGCAACAACTCGGCCAGTCGCGTCCTCCTACAACGTGCCGTCTTACAACGGGTTAACGGGGCGGGGCGGGGCGGAGTGGTTACTCTGACACGTTCAGCGCTGTGTCCAGCTGACGCTCGGGCTTCGTTGCCGTGAACCCGGCGCTCGCCTTGCCGCGGCGGCGGCGCACAATCTCCCAACCACCGTACTGGGCCTGCAGCGCTTCCGGGGCGAGCGGGATCACCTGGCTTGCCGTGGGGCTGGGGAGGATCACGTGCACGCCGCCGGGGCGGGTGCGAACCTGCAGCTCGGCGAGCAGCGCGTGTCGGTCGCGCGCACGCGCCAGCGCGAGGGCGGCGGGATCGATGATCACCAGGCTCGGCGCCACGTCCGGGAACCAGCTGCCGAAGGTGACGACCAGCGCCTGGAACCGGCCGGCGAGCTGTTCGGTGACGGCGCGGCTCTCCGCCCCTTCCACGGCCCCGAGGTCGTGGTCTACGAGGAAGACCTCGGCGTCGTGCGCCGCGATGAACAGGGCGGCTGGGAGCGCGGCAGCGCCGACCACGACGGCCAGGTCACCGGGCTCGAGGCGGCGCACCGCGCTCACGAGCGGGCCATCCGGTTCGAGGCCCCAGTGCGTCGGGGCGCGCTGCGCGGCGCGCAGTGCGCGGTGCTTCTGGCGCCAGCGAGGGAACGAAGGCAACCGCAGCCGCCGGGCGATGATCCGGTCGACATGCTCGAGCAGCAGCACCTCGGTGAGGAGGTACTGGCCCGCGGCGCTCTCTTCGAGCTCGCGCACCGCTTCGTCGCCGATCTCCAGCAGATCTTCGCGGGTGAGCGCATTCTTGTATTCCTCGATGCGCTGCAGCAGGAACTCCTGGTACTCCTGCTTGAGCGAGCGCGGCGGCCGCCGCGCCGTCCGGGAGCGCTGCTCCCCCGAAAGGCTCAGCATGGCTCCACGTGCACGGTCACTTCGTGGAGCTGCAGGTCGCGCTTGAGGCGCTCCTCCACCTGGTCGGCGATCGCGTGCGCGGACTCCACGTCCGCGTGGCGGTCGACGGCGATCGTCACTTCGGCGTAGCGCAGGTCGGACGGGCCGCGCGAGCGGATGCCGTAGGCGCCCTTCACGCCGGGTACCGCCTGAGCGGTCTCCTGGATGTCACGGGTCGGGATGGCGCGCTGGTCCACGAGCACCGGCACCGTGCGCTCGAGGATCCGATACGCCACGAATACGATCACCAGTGCGACGACGATCGCAACCGCCGAATCGATCCACCACCAGCCCTGGCGCGTGAGTAGGATACTGACCAGCACGCCGACCGTAATGAAGACGTCGGCCCGGGTGTGCGCCGCATCGGCGACGAGCAGCTCGCTGCCGAGCTCGGTTCCGCGGCGGTGCTCGTACCACGTGATCAGCACGTTCACGCCCAGGGTGAGGACCAGGAGCGCGAGCTGAAAATCGCTGACGTCGACCCGATGGCTGCCGCTCACGAGATGATTCACTGCCTCCCGCACCAGCTCGAAGCAGGTGATGGACAGGAATCCCACGATGGCCAGCGCGCCGAGCGTCTCGAATTTCCCGTGGCC
Organism: Gemmatimonadales bacterium; assembly: GCA_035635735.1. Lineage (GTDB taxonomy): Bacteria > Gemmatimonadota > Gemmatimonadetes > Gemmatimonadales > GWC2-71-9 > AG41. Next base: position 2,566 of record DASQAM010000469.1, read on the forward strand.
GTACGGGTGGTCTTCATCGGGCTCCTTCGCGGCCACTCGGACGACGATCAGGGCGAGCACGTTGTTGAGCGCATCGACGCACGAATCCACCGCCCCCCCGAGCACCGCGAGGGAGCCGGACGAGAGCCCCACCGCGAGCTTGACTCCTACGACCGCCAGGTTGGCGACGAGGAGACCGATAAAGACTCGGCGGACCAGGGCGGACGCCGGCATGGACAAGACTGCAAGGTTGTAAGGGACAGCGGTTTAGTCAACGGCCCGGAGGAGGGCGCCCTTCAGGTAGCCGGTCTCCGGTACGTTCACCAGCTCCGGGTGGTCCCGCCCCGCCCCGGTGACGGCGAGAATCTGGAGGCGACGGCCCGCATCCCGCGCGGCGTCGGCCACCATGTCGAGGAAGACGGCGCGGCTCACATGGTAGGAGCAGGAGCAGGTGAACAGCACGCCCCCCGGGGCGACGAGGCGCATGGCGCGAAGGTTGATCTCCTTGTAGCCGGCGATCGCCCGGGGCACGCTTTGTTTCGCCTTGGCGAACGCCGGGGGATCGAGCACGATGGTGTCGAACAGCTCTTCGCGCTGCTCCAGGTCACGCAACAGATCGAACGCGTTGGCCTCACGCCAGGTGATGTTCGTGATCTCGTTGAGGGCGGCATTCTCGCGCCCCCGCGCCAACGCATCGACGCTCGAGTCCACCGCCACCACCTCGCCGGCGCGCCGAGCGAGGTGGAGGGCGAACGAGCCGTGGTAGGTGAAGAGGTCGAGCGCCCGGCCCGCACCGCTGTGCTCCCCTACGAGCACGCGGTTCTCGCGCTGGTCGAGGAACGCCCCCGTCTTCTGGCCGGTACGCGGTGCGGCAAGGTAGCGAATGCCGGCCTCCTCCACGGCCACCGTGTCCGGAACCGCGCCGCGCGCCGGCACGACCTCGAGCGGCAGTCCCTCGTGGCGCCGCACCGTGGTGTCGTTGCGCAGCAGGATCCCTTCGGGCGCGAGCGCGACGCCGATCCCGTCCAGCACGTCGGCACGCACCTGCTCGAGTCCCGCCGAGAGCAGCTGGGCCACGACGTACGGTCCGTAGCGATCCACCACGAGGGACGGCAGGCCGTCCCCTTCGCCGTGGACCACGCGGTACGCCGTGGCCGGGATACCGACCCGCCGTCGTGCAGCCGCGGCGATCCGGTCGGCCCACCACGTCGCGTCGATGGCCTCGCGACCCGTGGTGAGCAGGCGCAGCCGGATCTCCGACGTGGGAGAGTACAGGGCCTGGCCGAGGTGCCGCCCGCGACGGTCGGTGACGGTGACGATGCCCGGGACATCGCGCGCCTCATCGTAGATGTCGGTGCGATAGATCCAGGGATGCCCCGCCTGCCAGCGCGCGGCGCCCTTCGCCGATACGATGATGGCCCGGGTCGTGACCGCGCTGTGCGTCACTTCTTGCGGTCCGGACGCAGCTTGGCCGCGTCGCGCAGGTACATATGTTTCAGCTCACGTTGCGGCTTGGCGGTGTAGAAGTGGAGCAGCACGCGGATGCAGCGCGGTACGCCGTCGGGGACCGCGACCTCCGCGGCGCCGAGCAGAGGCACGTCGCTCCAGCCGAGCAGGCGCGCGGCCCGAGCGGGATATTCGGCTGTCAGATCCGGGGACGACGTGAAGATCGCGCTCTCGACCTCCTCGGGCTGGAACCCGTTCGCGTCCTGGAGCGCGCGCAACAGCTCGGCGGTAGCGTCCAGGATGGCCTGGCCGGTGTTGGCCGGGGCGGTGGTGGCGCCGCGCAGTCCACGCAGGGTCTTGCTCATGGCACTCGCTGGTCAGTTGCGCTTGATGGTGATCACGGACGCGGGCGTTCTCAAGGGGCGCGATCCGGTCGAGGCGTGCCGCCGGGCTGCGGCCGGCGGAGCCACGATCATCCAGGTGCGCCTGAAAGATGCACAGCCCGAGGAGGTTGTGGCGCTGGCCCGGGCCCTGGTGGGCGCGCTCGCGGTGCCGGTGATCGTGAACGACCGGGTCGACGTGGCGCTCGCGGCCGGCGCCGCAGGGGCGCACCTGGGCCAGGAGGACCCGCCTTTGGACCGG
>DASQAM010000470.1:0-1957 GCA_035635735.1 Gemmatimonadales bacterium
CGGGTCGCTGCGCGCAGCTCTTCGAGGCTCGGCAGCCGCAGCGCAATCTCCGCGCTCCGCCCCACGTGAGTGCCGGGAGCGGGGACGTTGTCCCACGCCTCGACGCGGAGCCGCAGCGTGTCGCCGGGCAAGAGCCCGCGCCCTTCCGCATCGAGATCCCCCTGAACGATGGCCCGCTCACCCGCGCCGGACACATCCAGCGACTCGCGCACGGCCGCCCCCTGCTTTCCCGTCTGACTCACCCGCCAGCTCACCACTTCGAGGCGAGTCAGACCGTGATCGTCTCGCGCGTCGATCACGAGCGGTTGCTTGAGCGAGAGCGGCAGCGTCGTGTCGCGGCCCGGGACGGGGACCGTCACGACGGGCGCGGAATCGGGCACCACCCGCAACCGCAGCTGGGGTACGTCGCCCTCGAGCGGCGCCCCGTCCGCCGCCGCGAGCTCGAGCAGCCACGTGCCGGAGGCGGACGGGGGAGCGGCCAGCCAGCCCGAGAAGCGAGCCCCATCCACGGCGAGGCGTGCGCGTCCTCCCGGCCCGGTCTCGCGGCGCCACGCCGCCGCCGCCAGAGAGACGCTCGCCGTGCCGCGCGTCAGGACCACCGTGCCTTCGGGGATCGCCACCAGATCCGGGCCGGGCACGAGCGGCTCGTCGGGGCGGGCGAGGTACTCGGGATACCGGGCGGTGAGCTCGAGCCCGGCAAGGAACGCGGGCAGTGCCACGCTGACCCGACGCTCGACGGAGCGCCGGCTGCCGCTCGAAGCCCGGAGGTACAGGTCGGACTCGAGGGGCCCTAGTCGCCGCGTGGCGCGGCCCAGCGAATCGAGCGCCACCGACGCCGCGCGCCATGGCTCGCCCGGGCCGCGCGTCCACAGGATGGCCCGCGTCGCCGCCGGCACTTCGAGCGTGACCGTGACGCTGTCACCGCGGCGCACGGTCGCGCGGTCCACGACGAGACGCACCGGCGCGCGCGCATCGACGATGGCCCGGAGCGGGTGCCAGAACGCGGCCGCCCGCTCCGCGCCAGGTGACGATGCCACGAACAACGCGGCGCCCAGCGCGGCCGTGCCAGCGCCCACCATGAGCGAGGTCCGCGTGCCACGGGCCAACAGCCGGCCCACCGCCGGCGCCGCGCGCGTGACTACGGCCGCCGCTCGGGCGTCCGCGAGTCCCAAGAGCTCCGCGCTCGCTCCCGCACTCGCCGCCGGCGCGAGCACTCCCACCACGCTCCCCGCGCGAGTACCGGCGGTCGTCTCGACCAGCCGGCCCACGGCGGCGGCCGCGGCGGGGCGTCCCGCCCGGCGCACTTGCCACACGGCGGCGCTCGCTGTTCCCGCGATCAGGAGCCACGCCACGACCACCGGGGCGACGCGCGGCGCGAGCGTCAGCCCCGCTCCCGCGATGGCAAACGCGACGCCCGCGCTCGTGAGCAGCACGGCTCCGGCGCGGGCGCGTGCGTGCGGCCCGCCGAGCCGCCGCAGCCGCAGGGCGGTGTCGGTCACCGCGTCGCGCTCACGGCGTAAGTGAACAGGTTGACCCCCATCCGTAGTGCCGCCTCGTGAAGCTCCGGAGGATCGTGGTGGACCTCGGGATCCTCCCACCCGTCGCCCAAGTCGGTCTGATAGGAATAGTACACGACCAGCCGGTTGCCCAAAAAGATACCGAACCCCTGCGCCGGCAGGCCATCATGCTCGTGGATCTTGGGGATGCCCTTGGGGAAGTCGTACACCAGGTGATAGATGGGGTGGGTCAACGGGACTTCAACCAGGGGATGATCGGGGAAGACGCGTGCGATCTCGCGGCGGAACGACTTGTCCATGCCGTAATCGTCGTCGGCGTGCAGAAAGCCCCCCTGCTCGAGCCAGCGCCGCAGCTGCTTCATCTCTTCGTCCGAGAAGTGCACGTTCCCGTGCCCCGTCATGAATAGGTACGGGACGTCCCACAGCTCGGGGCCGGTGAG
>DASQAM010000471.1:0-6339 GCA_035635735.1 Gemmatimonadales bacterium
GGTGGTGGCGGTGAACACCTGGTATCACGTCGGCTCGTCGGATGAGAAGCCAGGGCGCACCGGGTTCGCCCATCTGTTCGAGCACATCATGTTCATGGGCTCTCAGCACGTGCCGACCGGTGAGTTCGACCGGCTGCTCGAAGCCGCGGGCGCCGACAACAACGGCTCGACCACGGAAGACCGCACCAACTATTACGAAGACGGGCCCGCGAACGCGCTTCCCCTCATGTTGTACCTGGACGCGGACCGCATGGGGTTTCTGTTGCCCGAGATGACGGTGGAGAAGGTCGACCTGCAACGCGGCGTGGTGCAAAACGAGCGGCGGCAGAGCTACGAGAACCGTCCCTACGGCCTCGCCGAAGAGAATATCCTGCAGCGACTCTATCCCGCGAACCATCCCTATCACTGGCCGGTCATCGGCTCGATGGCCGATCTCCAGGCGGCGACTCTGGAAGACGTGCGCCAGTTCTTCCGGACGTACTATACGCCGAACAATGCGACGCTCGCGATCGCGGGTGATATCACCGCGCAGGACGCGCGCCAGCTCGTGCAGCGCTACTTCGGCGACATTCCCCGGGGGCCTGCGGTGACCCGCACGCCGCCGCCTCCGGTGCCGGTGGCGGGCGTGGTCCGCGCCGTGCTGGAAGACCGCGTCCAGCTGCCGCGTGTGTACGATGCCTGGCATACGGTGAAGGCGTTCAGTCCCGACGATGCCACGCTGGATGTCCTCGCGAACGTTCTCGCCGGCGGGCGGTCGTCGCGCCTCTATCGCCGACTGGTGTACGAGCTGCAAATCGCGACCGACGTCGTGGCGTTCCAGGATGGCAGCCGTATCGACGGCAAGTTCGAAGTGTACGCCACCGCCCGTCCCGGCCACGATCTGGGCGAGCTGCAGCGGGTGATCGACGAAGAGCTGGGGAAGCTCGCCGACCAGGGCCCGACGCCGCGCGAGGTGGAGCGGGCCCAGAACACGGTCGAGGCGCAGTTCCTGTCGCGCATGGAGCGCGTGGGCGGCTTCGGCGGCAAGGCGGATCAGCTGAACTACTACAACTACTTCGTCGGAACCCCGGACTACTTCCAGAAGGACCTGGAGCGGTATCGGCGAGTGACGCCCGCGGCGGTGCAGCGCGCCGTGCGCGCGTACCTCTCGCCCCCCCATCGCGTGGTGCTCAGCGTGGTGCCGCAGGGCAAGCCGGAGCTGGCGGTGAAGGAAGGGGCGACGCCATGAGGGCGGCCGCCGCACGCGTCGCGCTGATACTCATCGCCTTTCCGGCCTGCGGTCTGTCCGCCCAGGTCGTGGACCGCAGCAAGCCTCCGCAACTGCCACCGCCGCCGGCGCTCAAGCTGCCGGCCGTGCAGACCACCGTGCTGCCGAACGGCCTCACGCTCGCCGTCGTCGAGATGCACAAGGTGCCGGTGGTGGACGTGCAGCTGCTGATCGATGCGGGTGCGGCCCGGGATCCGTCGGTCGCTCCCGGGCTCGCGACGTTCACGGCGACGATGCTGCAGCAGGGGGCGGGCGCGCGCAGCGCCCTCGACGTCGCGGATGAGGCGGCGTTCCTCGGCGCGCAGCTCGGCACGGCGGCGGGCTTCGACGGCGCCAGCGCCTCCATCCACGTGCCCAAGCGGCGGCTCGAGGCTGCGCTCGATCTGCTCGCGGACGTGGTGCTGCGGCCCGCGTTCGCCGACTCGGAGATCGCGCGGCAGCGGGAGCTCCGCGCCGCGCAGCTGGTGCAGCAGCGTGATGAGCCGGTGTCGGTCGCGAACATCGCGTTCCCCGCCATCGTGTACGGTCGCGAGCATCCATACGGGCATCCGCTCAACGGCACCGACAGCGCGACCGCCCGGCTCGCGCGCGAGAGCGTCGCCGAGTTCTACCGGACCTACTACCGGCCCAATGGGGCGCGCATTCTGGTCGTGGGCGACGTGACGCTCGCGGAGGCGCGCCGCCTGATCGCGGCGCGGTTCGGCGGCTGGGAGCGCGGTGACGTGCCCGCGTTCCCGAGTCCTGCCATCGCACCGCCCGGGGCGGCCCGCACGGTGTATCTGATCGACAAACCGGGGGCCGCGCAGTCCGTGGTCCGGATCGGCCATCTCGGGCCGGTCCGCACGACCCCCGACTGGTTTGCGCTCGAAGTCTTGAACACCATCCTGGGCGGGGCCTTCACCTCGCGCTTGAACCAGAATCTGCGCGAGACCCGCGGCTACACGTATGGCGCCTTCTCTCAGTTCGTGCCGCGCCGGCTCAGCGGGGCGTTCGTGGCGCTCGCGTCGGTGGTGACCGCCAAGACCGACAGCTCGCTCATCGAGTTCTTGAAGGAGCTACGGCGCATCCGCGACGAGACGGTGGCCCCGGCCGAGCTCGCGAAGGCGAAGGCGTATCTCACGCTCGGCCTGCCGGGGGACTTTGAGACCACAGGCGGCGCCGCGGCGCGGTTCCGTGAGCTTCTCTCCCTCGGCCTGCCGCTCGACTACTACGACCGCTACGTGGACCGCATCAACGCCGTGACGGCCGCCGACGTGCAGCGCGTCGCGCGGCAGTACATCGACCCCGACCGCTTCGACATCGTAGTGGTGGGCGACAAGGCCAAGATCGAGGCGGGCATCAAGGCCTTGAACGAGGGGCCGATCGTGTACCGCGATCTCTGGGGACAGGAGATCAGGTAGACCAGCGGGCCACCTACCTAGCGCCGGCCGGCCAGAACAATCCGGAACCCCGCGACGGCCTCGGCGGAGACGGCCCCGTCCTTCAACAGCTGCAACTCGACGAAAGGCTGAAGCGTCCGCAGTCGGGCTTCGGCGCCGAGCTGGCCGACGAGGCCCACGTCTGTCTGGCTCGCGACTCCGGGTGCCGAGCTCCGGGACCAGTACGGGCCGACCCCGAAGTACGAGGCGAGCGTGGACGCACGAGGCGCCCACTGGAGCGTCGCACTCGTCCTCCAGAGGTTCCCGGGGCTGACGAAATACGACTGCACGCCCCCGTAGACGGCGAACCCCGACCGCAACGCCACCAGCACATGCCCGCCCAGGGCTGACTCGTTCAAGTCGCTGAAATTGTATGCGGTCTGTACTCCCAGACTGACCCGACCCCGGGTCTGCGCTCCCATGTGAGGGGCGGCTGAAACGGCGGGGACCAAAAGGCCGGTCAACGCGCTGAGGAGTTGCCACCGGTGGATCATGACGACCTCCCGACCGTTGGGTTGGCGACGGTAGGAGCGCAGCAAAGAGCGGGCCGTGAGGGCAGCCCTTCCACACGGGAGGCGACGTCCTCCCACCGGGTCAGACTGTGTCGCCAGCTACCAGCGGATCGCCGCGCTCGCCCAGGTGAACCCCGAGCCGAATGCGGTCATGACCAGCAGATCGCCGCGCTTGAGGCGCCCCTCGCACAGGGCTTCGTGCAGCGCGATGGGAATCGAGGCCGCGGTGGTGTTGCCATATTTCTGGATGTTCACGTACATCTGGTCGTCGCGCAGCCCGATGGCTTTCTGCACCATCTCGAGGATCCGCAGGTTCGCCTGGTGGGGGACCAGGAGCTTCACGTCTGCGGCCGTCACGCCGTTCGCCTTGAGGGCCGTGGCCACCGACTGCGGCATCATGACCGAGGCGAATTTGAACACCTCGCGCCCTTCCATGACCGCCCGGTGCCTCCCCTCTTCCATCAGCTCGACGCTGATAAAGGGGTCGTGTGCCAGCCCTGGCGCATCGACCCACAGCTTCTCGGCGTGCCGGCCGTCGGCGTAGAGGTGGGTCGAGAGCACGCCCCGCCCGGGGTCGTCGGTGGGGCCGAGGACCGCGACCCCCGCGCCGTCGCCGAACAGCACCGCGGTGTCGCGGCCCCGAGTGGTCCGGTCGAGCCCACGGGAATGCACCTCCGCGCCCACGAGCAACACCCGTCGGTACTGGCCGGCCCGGATCCATGCATCGGCCACCGACAGCCCGTACACGAATCCCGAGCACTGGTTGCGCACATCGATCGCGGGAATATCGCTGATCCCGAGCTCGCGCTGCAGGAACACGCCGTTGCCGGGCTCGAAGTGGTCGGGGGTGCAGGTGCAGTACACGATACAGTCCAGATCCGTCGCCTTCATGCCGGCCTTCGCGAGCGCCTGCAGCGACGCCTGCCGTGCCAGCGAAGCCCCGGTCTCGCCGTCCGACACCCAGTGACGCGTCCGGATCCCGGAGCGCTGGGTGATCCATTCGTCGGAGGTGTCCATGATGCGTGAGAGATCGTCGTTGGTGACGACGCGCTCGGGAACGTGGAACCCGGTGGCGATGAACTCGGTGCGTGGCATCGGTATTCCTTGCGGGAAAGAGGCGCCCGAAGGAGATTTCGCCCCCGACTCAAGGCTTGGCAAGGGAGTCATGGATCTCGCGGTCACCCGGGCGCAGTACGACGCCGTTCGTGGGGCGCGGCACCTCCCCGACGTCCTCAAGAGGGTCCTGGATGGCGCCAGGCCCGCCGCAGGGGGTTATGTCCTGCACCTCACCTACGAGGAAGCCACGGCACTGAACGAGCTGTGTGGCTGGAACGTGCACACCGACGCGAGCGGCGCGGTGAAGCCCGAATCCAAAGTGTTCGACGATCTCGTAAAAGCGATTCTCACGCATCCGGACTACTAGACGCGCAGACGCGTAGACGCACAGAGGCAGCCACTCATGAAACGAATTGCTGGTGTGCTCGTGCCGAGCTTGCTCGCCGCGCTGGTAGTGCCGGTCGCGGCTCAGAAGCGAGCGATAACCGTCGACGACTATCTCGCGCTCAAGTCGGTGGGCAACCCGCAGCTGTCGCCGGACGGGAAGTGGGTCGCGTACACGGTGACCGAGCCCTCCCTCAAGGACAACCGCGGCATCACGCGCATCTGGCTCGCCGAGGTGGCGAATGGCTCGGCGCGCCAGCTCACCGCGGGTCCCGCATCGGATCGGCAGCCGCGCTGGTCGCCCGATGGCCGCACGCTCGCCTTCGTGTCCACCCGCGCGAACGGCGCGCAGCTGTGGGTGCTGCCGGTCGCGGGGGGCGAGGCGCGGCGGCTGACGAGCCTCGCCGACGGCGTATTCGATCCGCTGTGGCTGCCCGACGGCACGGGGCTCATCGTCACGAGCGACATCAAATGGCCTGCGGAGCAGGAAATCGACTGGCGCAACGGCGACTTCCCTACCGACGCCCGCATCTGGACCGGCCTCATGTGGCGGCACTGGGACGATTGGCGCGCCGGCAAGCGCCAGCACCTGTTCAGCGTCAGGCTGGCAGATGGCGACACCAGGGACGTAACGCCCGTGGACCACGACGTGCCGACGATCGCGACCGGGGGCGACGGCGATGTGAGCGTCTCACCCGACGGGAAGGAGATCGCGGTCGCGATGCATGGCGACCCGACAGTCGCCGACAATACGAACGTAGACGTCTACATCATGGGACCGGATGGCTCCGGGATGCGCGCGCTGACCACGGGACGTGGAGCCGACAACACGCCGCGCTATTCGCCCGACGGCAAATGGCTCGCCTACCTCTCGATGGAGCGGACCGGGTTCGAAGCCGATAGACAGCGACTGATGCTGGTCGCCCGGTCGGCCGGCCGGACCGACGGACCGCCGGTCGAGGCGACCAAGGGCTGGACGCTGTCCGTCGGGTCGTACACCTGGTGCCCCGATTCAAAATGCATTTACGCCGTGGTCGATGAGCGCGGGCGAGACAACCTGTACCGGGTCGATCTGCCGTCGTTCCGTCGTTCGGTGGCCGTAGGCAATGGTGGGGTCAACACGGACGTGCAGGTGATGCCGGACGGTCGGGGCCTCGTGTACCTGCATCAGAGCAACACGCAGCCCAACGAGATCTGGCTCTCGGGCCGCCAGCTCACACATCACAACGACGCCGCCCTCGACGCGCTCGATCTCCGGCCGCTCGACGAGTTTGGCTTCGTAGGCGCGCTGGGAGACTCCGTCTTCGGGTGGCTGCTCAAGCCGCCCGGCTTCGACCCCGCCAAACGATACCCGCTCATCTATCTGATTCACGGCGGGCCGCAGAGTGCGTGGACCGATTACTGGGGAGCGCGCTGGAATTACGCGTTGTTCGCGTCACGCGGATACGTGGTGGCCGCGGTCAACTTTCATGGCTCCACCGGCTACGGCCAGAAGTTCACCGACGCGATTTCCCAGCATTGGGGCGACTACCCGTACCAGGACCTGATGAAGGGCCTGGACGTCGTGGCGCGCCTCCCCTACGTCGATTCCACGCGCATGGGCGCGGCCGGGGCGTCGTACGGCGGCTACATGATCTACTGGATCGCCGGACACACCAACCGCTTCAAGACGCTGGTGTCGCACGACGGCGTCTTCAATCCG
>DASQAM010000472.1:0-6079 GCA_035635735.1 Gemmatimonadales bacterium
ACCCTAGCTGGGGGTGACAATGTTGTCCCGTGAGACGTCGGACTGGTCGCTCAAGCGTCGCGGCGACAGTCTCGGCGAAGAGCAGTTCGGAGACTTCGAAGAGGACAAGGACCTGGACGAGGACTTCGACGACGAGCTGGAAGAGGACGAGCTTGAAGAGGAGGACCTGGACGATCTCGACGAGTACGACGACCTGGATGACGAGTTCGACGACGAGGAGGACGATGAGTTCCGGCCTAAGAAGGGACCGGGACCGCGCCGGGACTGGGAATAAGAAGGGGAATCGCACCACGTGCGGGAGCATGCGGCCAAGCTCCCGCACGTCGTGCTACAGGACGTTGACGTAAACCCTCCCGTTTCAAGCAGCAACATGAGCAGTGGATAGCCCGCGCCGCAAACCCGGGCGTTGCGGCAGTACCACACCACCTGTCGAGGGTGCGCGTCGCCCGGGAGTTCATGACCGGGGGCTTTACGCATGCCCTGCGGATTGCCGCGGCCGGGCCCCTGGCACCAGCCCTGCGTTATAGACGGCGACTCCCGGGGCCAGATGGGAGTCGACCCTACAGCCGGGAAGGCAAGACGTGCGCACCGAAAGCGCGCCTCCAAGTTTGGAGCGAAAAACGGTCCAACGGGACGACGCCATTGAGATCGTGGTGGTCGGTCTCGCCCTGGAGCCCGCAGCTGTTCGCGCGTCCGCGTCGCTACTCTCGGAGGCGGAGCGAGAACGAGCGACTCGATTCGCCTTTGGCCGCGACGCCCGTCGGTTCATCGTCGGTCGCGCGCGACTGCGACAGCTGCTCGGAGCGCGGTTAGGCGTGCGGCCTGAGTCCGTGGAACTGGTCTATGGCGCACGCGGCAAACCGGCGCTCGCGAATTCTGGGAGGAACTCCCTGCGCTTCAACCTCTCGCACCGCGACGACCTGGCCGTGTACGCACTCTCGTCGGGATGCGAGGTGGGCATCGATGTTGAGGCGATCCGTCCTCTCCCCGACGCCGACGCCATCGCCGCACGCTTTTTTTCTCGCCGCGAGCATGCTGCCTACCGGGCCCTCGACCCGTGCGACCAGCCCCTGGGATTCTTCCAGTGCTGGACGCGCAAGGAAGCCTTCATCAAGGCGCTGGGCGAGGGCCTTTCCCATCCGCTCGACAGCTTCGATGTATCGCTCGCGCCGGGAGCGCCGGCGGAGCTCCTCCGGGTCGAGCCCGGGCCGGGAGACGACCGTGGCTGGCGCCTGGTGAGCTTTTCCCCCGCCCCGGGATTCGTGGCGGCCGTCGTCGCGGAGGAGCGCTGATGCCTTCCTGCGCCTACGAATCGCGGTGGGTGAACGACGAGGTGCGGATGTTCCGCGCGACGGTCCGTCAGTTCGTCCAGAAGGAGTTCGTGCCGGCTCAGGACCGCTGGCGCGAGCAGCATGGCTGCGATGCCACGGCGTGGACGGCGGCGGGACGGGCCGGCATCCTGCTCACGGACGTGCCCGAGGAATACGGCGGCGGTGGCGGCAGCTTCGCGCACGAAGCCGTCGTGTTGGAGGAGCTGGCGCTCGGGGGAGTCCACTTCGGGTCGGTCATTCAGAGCATCGTGGCGCATTACATCCTCGGGTACGGGAGCGAGGAGCAGAAGCGCGCGTGGCTGCCCCGCATGGCGCGGGGCGAGCTGGTGGGCGCGATCGCGATGAGCGAGCCCGCCGCCGGCTCCGACCTGCAGGGGATCCAAACCACTGCCCGCCGCGACGGCGACTATTACGTCATCAACGGCTCGAAGACCTTCATCACGAACGGGGGGCAGGCCGGTCTCGTCTGCCTGGCCGCGAAGACGGACCCGAAGGTGACGGGCTTGAAGGGCATCTCGCTGGTCGTCGTCGAAACGACCGGTCTCCCCGGCTACCGGGTCGGCCGCTCGCTCGACAAGGTCGGTATGCACGCGCAGGATACCTGCGAGCTCTTCTTCGACGACGTGCGGGTGCCGGTCGCGAATCTGCTCGGGCCCGTGGAGGGCAAGGGCTTCTCCCAGATGATGGACCGATTGGTGTATGAGCGGCTCGGCGTCGCGGTGAACGCGGTCGCCGTGGCGGAGCGAGCGGTTGCCGTCACCACGAGCTACGTGAAGGAGCGGACGGCGTTCGGCAAACCGCTCATCGATTTCCAGAACACCCGCTTCAAGCTGGCCGAGTGCAAGACCGCCGCGCACGTCGGCCGCGTGTTCGTCGACAGCTGCATCGAGCGCTTCCTCGCCGGGCAGCTCGACGACATCACGGCCGCGATGGCGAAGTATTGGCTCACCGACTGGCAGTGCCGCATTATCGACGAATGCTTGCAGCTGCACGGTGGCTATGGCTACATGACGGAATACCCGATCGCCCGCATGTGGACCGACAGCCGGGTCCAGCGCATCTATGCCGGTTCGAATGAGATCATGAAGGAGCTGATCGCGTGCTCCCTCTGAAGGACGTCTGCCTGCACGAGCTGATCGCAGCGCAGGCCAGGCGCACGCCTGATCTCGTCGCGGTGGTGTTCGAGCGGGAACGGTTGACCTACCGCGAGCTCGACCGTCGCGCCGATCGGCTGGCGCAGCGGCTGCGCGGCCTCGACGTCGGACCCGATACCTTGGTCGGGCTGCTGGTGGAGCGGTCGCTCGAGATGGTGGTGGGGATTCTGGGCATCCTCAAGGCCGGGGCGGCCTACGTGCCGATCGACGCGGCGTACCCGGCGGAGCGGATCGCCTACCTGCTGGCCGACGCCAAGGTCGCTTGCCTCCTGACACAGGAGCGCGTGCTGCCGCGTCTGCCCGGCGACGCGCCCGAGACCGTATGCCTCGATACGTTCGACTGGACCGCCGCGGCGGGACCCGAGCGGCCGGACGTGGGTGTTCGCCCGGACAACCTCGCCTACGTGATCTACACCAGCGGCTCGACGGGGCGCCCCAAAGGGGTCTGTATCGAGCACCGCAACATCGTCGGCTACGTGCTGGCGATCTGCGAGCGGCTGCGATTCGAGCCTGGGATGAATCACGCCACCGTGTCGACCATCGCCGCCGACCTCGGCAACACCGTGATCTTCCCGGCGCTCGCCACGGGCGGCTGCCTGCACGTGGTGTCGCAGCAGCGGGCGGAGAACCAGGCACTCTTGTCAGAGTACTTCGCGCGCGAGCGGATCGACGTGCTGAAGATCGTCCCGTCGCATCTCGCGGCGCTGCAGACGGGTCAGAACCCCCAGCTCGTCATGCCCAAGGCTCGCCTGATCCTCGGAGGCGAGGCCTCGCGGCTGGATTGGATCGAGCGGCTGCGGGCCCTCGCGCCGGGGTGTGAGATCCATAACCACTATGGTCCCACGGAGACCGCCGTCGGGGTACTGACGTATCAGGTCGGACCGGAGCTGCCGAGCACGCGGACGGGGACGCTCCCGCTGGGGAGACCCCTGCCGCACGCCCGCGTCTACGTGCTCGACGCGACCGGGGCGCCGGTGCCCGTGGGGGAGCAGGGCGAGCTGTGCATCGGCGGCTCGGGAGTCGGGCGGGGTTACCTGAATCGCCCGGAGCTGACGGCCGAGAAGTTCGTCCCGGATCCGTTCGCCGACGCTCCAGCCCGGCTCTACCGCACTGGCGATGTGGCCCGCTTCCTCCCCGACGGCAATATCGAGTTCTGCGGCCGGCTGGACGACCAGGTCAAGTTGCACGGCTACCGAATCGAGCTCGGCGAAATCGAGGGCATGCTGCGCGAGCACGCCGGGGTCCGGGACGCCGTCGTTCGGCTGTGTGAGGACGGGTCTGCCGACAAGCGCTTGGTCGCGTACGTGGTGCCGAAGCAACCGCATCAGCCACTGTGGGCGAGGAAGGGGCTTTACGTCCTGCCCGATGGCTCGCCGGTAGCACACCTCAACAAGCACGAAACGGACTACATCTACAACGAGATCTTCGTCCTGCAGGCCTACCTCCGCCACGGGATCACGATTCGCGACGGCGATTGCATCGTGGATGCGGGAGCCAACATCGGGCTGTTCACGGTGTTCGCGAGCCGCCTCGCGCGAGACCTGCGGATCGTTTCCTTCGAGCCCAATCCTGCGGCCTTTGAATGTCTGCAGGCGAACGCCGCAGCATGGGGGCGTGGCAGCGCGGTGCGGTGCCTGCCGCTGGGCCTGTCCAGCGAGAACGGCTCGGCCGACCTCACGTTCTTCGAGGGACTGTCCCTCCTCTCGGGGTTCTACGCCGACGCAGCGACGGAGCGCGAGGTCGTGAAGCATTACGTGTTCAACCAGGAGCCCGAGACGCGGCCCAGCGACGAATTCGCCGCGGCGGTCGAGGATCTCATCGACAGCCGGCTCCGCGCCAAGACAGTCTCCGCGCAGCTCCGCACGCTCTCGAGCGTCATCGCGGAGCAGGGCCTCGAGCGGATCGACTTGCTCAAGATCAACGTCGAGAAGAGCGAGCTGAACGTGTTGCGGGGACTCGGCCCGGACGACTGGCCCAAGATTCGACAGCTCGTGATCGAGGTCGACCTGCAGGAAAACCTGGCGCCGATCACGGCCCTGCTCGAAGGACACGGGTTTGAGGTGCTCGTCGAGCAGGACCCGTTGCTGAGAAAGACCGAGCTGTGCTATGTGTACGCGATTCGCCCGTCGGCCGGCCCTGCGGGCCGCCTCGTTCGGCACGAGTCGTCCGGGACGTATGCCCCGGTGAACCTACCCGCGGACGGAACCATGCTGGCCCCCGCGACGTTGCGCGCCCATTTGAAGGCGCGGTTGCCGCTCTACATGGTGCCGGCGGCGTTCGTGCTCATGGACACGTTTCCTCTCACCACGAACGGCAAGATCGATCGCCACGCGCTTCCGGCGGTCTCATGCGACGCAACGCCATCCGGGCCCCCGTCCACTCCCGGCGCCGCCCCCGAGGCAGCTGCTGGCCGGACATTCACCGAGACCGAAGCGCGGCTCGCGAGCATCTGGACCGAGCTGCTCAAGGTGGAGCACGTCGGCGTCGAGGACGATTTCTTCGACCTCGGGGGGCAGTCGCTGGTGGCGATCAGGGCCGTGTCGCGGATCCGGGATGCCTTCGGGGTGGATCTGCCGCTCCGCAATCTCTTCGAGCACCCAACCCTCGCGGGGCTGGCCGAGGTCATCGATGGGCTGTCGTGGGTAGCGAAGGCGCAGGCGCCGACGCCCGAAGCCGGCGAGCGCGAGGAGATCGTACTGTGATCGTGTCAGCCTTTCTCGAGGAATTGCGCAGCCGCAACATCCAGATCTGGGCGGAAGGCGACCAGCTGCGGTGCGCTGCGCCGACCGGCGTTCTGACGCCGGCACTGCGCGATCAGCTGCGACAGGAAAAGAGCGCCATCGTCCAATTCCTCCGTTCGGCGGAGGCGCTGGTCCGGCAGGAGCGGGCCATCGTGCCGCTTCAGCCCCGCGGCCAGCGCGTCCCGGTGTTTGCCGTGCCCGGACACAATGGCAACGTGTTCTCATTCCGCTTCCTGGCGCAGCGGCTGGGCGAGGATCAGCCGTTCTTCGGGCTGCAGCCTCCCGGTGTAGATGGCGAGTGCGAGCCCCTCACGTGCGTCGAGGAGCTGGCGGCCCACTTCGCCGCGCGGATCCGGGCATTCCAGCCAGACGGTCCCTATGGCATCGCCGGCCACTGCGCCGGTGGCGCGATCGCGTTCGAGCTGGCGCGACAACTCGTGCAGCAGGGCGCGGCCATCACCTTCCTGGCCCTGTTCAGCAGCCCGTATCCGAGCTGGTTCCGGCGCGTGCCGCAGCTTCTGGAGCGCCTCGCTCATCAGGCGGACTGGCTCAGCCAACACGTCCGCACGCTGGCCTCGCTATCGAACAGGGAGCGCCGCCTCTACATCAGTGCAAAGTTGGCCGAACGCCGGCGCCAGCGCCAAGTACGGCGGGAAGCCCCCGAGGACGTCGCGCCGGATCCGGTGATGATCCAACGCGCCAAGGTTGAAGCCGCCACGCTCACGGCGCTGCGTCGCTACATCCCTCGCCATTTCGCCGGCCGGGTCGCTCTGTTCTTCCCGAACAGAGCGTCGCTGCGCCGAGGCAATTGGATGCTGCGCTGGCGGGGGGTCGCGGGGGACGTCGAAGAGTA
>DASQAM010000473.1:0-1581 GCA_035635735.1 Gemmatimonadales bacterium
GATGTACTTCTTCACGAACTCCTTCGGCATGAAGTGCCGGGCCACGTCCAGATGGACGCCGCGCCACGCGAACCGCGGCAGGTCCTCGATCGCGATCGCGGGGATGCGCCATGCCACGCCGTCCACCTTGGCTTGCCGGAACACCGCGGGCGGGAACAGCTGAAGCAGCGTCTGGATCCCGTAGAACGCGCCCGCGGCGCGGTAGGCACGAATCGCCACGCGGGACGGGCTGGCGTCGAGGCGATAGCCCTCCTCGCCCAGGCGGGCGAGGGAGGAGTCGAGGCGGATGGAGATCACCGGCGTCGCGGCGGGCGCCGCGGTGCGCACGGCCAGCCGCAGACCGGTAGCGGGGAAGAGGTAGTCCCCCAGCAGCTCCCCCAGCCCGCGCAGGGCGCGATCGGTCACGATCACCGTGCCCGCCGTCAACGCAAAGGCGCCCGGCTGTACCGTCATGTGCGCCGGGCGCGGCACGATAGCGGGGACGGAGTCCGACGCGAAGGCGATGATGAGCGCGGCGAGTATCGGCACCAGCCTACTCCGGCAGCTCCCGGACCCAGATGTTCCGGTAGCGCGACGGGTTACCGTGGTCTTGCAGGAAGAGGGGAAGCCGGTCCGGATGCGGCTCGTAGTGCGCACGCGCGGCGTGCACCGTCCAGCCGGTGATGATCGTATTGTCGTGCACCAGCACCCC
Source organism: Gemmatimonadales bacterium (assembly GCA_035635735.1). GTDB lineage: Bacteria > Gemmatimonadota > Gemmatimonadetes > Gemmatimonadales > GWC2-71-9 > AG41. Next base: position 692 of record DASQAM010000473.1, read on the forward strand.
GTTGTGCAGCACCGTGACCCGCGCCGAGTCGCGTACCGTTCCATCCGACGCGAACCGGGGGCGGTGGAAAATGATGTCGTATGTCTGCCATTGGCCGGGGGGCCGGCTGGCGTTCACGAGCGGCGGGGTCTGTCCGTACACGGCTCCGGCTTGGCCGTCGGCGTAGGTCTCGTTGCGGTACGAATCGAGCACCTGGATCTCGTAGTGGCTCATCAGGAACACGCCACTGTTACCGCGCTCCTGACCTTGACCCTTGGGCGGCGTGGGCGTCGCCCACTCGATGTGGAGCTGGATGTCTCCGAGGGCACGCCGGGTGATGATCGGCCCGGCGCCGGCGACGACCTCCGCGTACCCGTCACGCACCAGCCATTTTGCGGACGTGCCGTCCTGCGACTGCCACTGGGAGAGATCCTTGCCGTCGAATAGCACGATGGCGTCGGATGGCGGCGGCACCGCTGGTCGCTCGGGGCCCGGATCCACTACCGGCGGCCGGGGGCGATCCATGGAGTGGACGGGCCACTGCTGAGCGGGCATGCGGGTCGGGAGCAGGAGTCCGATGGCCGTCTCACGGCTTCCACGTTCCCTTGGCCACCGCCGGCACGAACCGCTCGATGCCCGCCGGCGGAAAGTCGAGCGTCTTCCCCTGCTCGGCGCTCATGTAGGCCGTCATCAGGAGCTTCACGACCTCCAGACCGTCGTCGAACGTCAGCAGCGGCGACTCCCGGCCGAGGAATACCCGCACGAAGTGCCGGTCTTCCGCATCGTACCCGTAGGTCGCGGACTCGCTCGTCACTACGGGCATGAGCCCCATCTCGGCGTTCTGCTTCTCGACCAGGTCTTCGCCCGTTTTGCCTTTCACCTCGCGGCTGAAGAAGAGCTTGAGCCCGCTG
>DASQAM010000474.1:0-3516 GCA_035635735.1 Gemmatimonadales bacterium
GGTGCGTCCCTTCCTGGATGCAAACTTCCACTTGGTGAACATCGACGTGGGAAATTGGGACAGGAATCTGGACGTCTCGCAGCGGTACGGCAGTCCCATCGACGGCGGCATTCCCGCCCTCGTGATTCTCGCCGGCTCGGGCGAGGTGGTCGCCTCCACCAAGAACGGCGCCTTGGCCGATGCCAGAACCGCGACGGCGCGCGAGGTGCTCGACTACCTCAAGCGCTGGGTGGCTCTCAAGCCCGCGCATGCGTCGCACTAGCGGCTCCGCACGCTTGGCGCCGATCGCCTGCGTGATCCTGTTGGGCGCTGGCGCAGCGCGGGTTCAGTCTGAGCGATGGCTCCTGACGAGATTCGCGGAGCACGATGTCTCCGTCGAGATCGCGCTCGAGCGGAGCCGATCGGGCACGACGTGGCTCGTGGGGACGTATACGCCGTCCCGGGCGACTCTTCATTTGTACGGGAAGGATTTGCCCAAGTCAGGAATTCACGGCGTGGCACGCCCCACGTTGCTGGAGCTCGTCTCCTCGGCATCCATCAGGCCCGCGGGCCCGCTCGTCGCAGACCAACCGACGATCGAGCTCCAAGTCGCGGCGCTGGGGTTGACGTTTCCCGTCTATCCGGAGGGCGCCGTGACCCTCCGTCTGCCCGTCACACTCGCCCCGAAGGACAGCGCGACTGCCGTACTATCGGTGACGTATATGGCGTGTAGCGACCGCATCTGCTTGCCGCCGGTCATCGACAAGCGAATCGCCGTGAGGATTCCAGCCTCGGCCGCCTCGGCCCCTTGACGCCGCCCGACCGCCCGGGCTTAGTATTCGAGACCGGTTGCGAACTGAGCCGCATGCTGCCTCTGCTTTTCGTCGCACTCTTCCAGACTGTTGCCGACGGCCAGACGACGTCGCGTGACGCGAGACCGGTCCGCGTGTGGCTCGGCTCGAGCGGCGTCTTCACCCGCGGCACCCCGGTCCGGGTCTACGTCCAGGCGACGCAGGACGGCAATCTGATCGTGCTGCACCGCCGCACCGACGGGCGGATCGAGGTGCTATTCCCCGGCAAACCCAACGAGGACCCGTTCGTCCGCGCGGGCACCTACGAGATCCAGGCCACGCCGAGCCGCGTCGCCTTCGTGGTCGCGGAGCCCGACGGCTCGGGACTCGTGCTCGCCGCGCTGGCGCCTAGGGCCTATCGGTTCGACGAGTTCGTGCGCGCCGCGGCGTGGGACCCCGACGCCCTCGCGCTATCGTGGGACGACTCGGACGGCGAGGGCGTCCTCTCGGACATCGTGCAGCGCATGTTGGGCGACGGCTATTTCAATTACGACATCGCAGCGTACACCGTCGCGCCGCCCGTCTACGCGATGCAGCCGGACACGGGGGCCCAATATCCGATGTACCCAACGTGCACCGACTGCACCTTCATCGGGTTCCAACAGAACGTCTTCGATTCCTTCGCGCTGTGCGATCCGTTCTTCTCGCCCTGCATCGGCGACGGGCGGTTCCACCATCGCGGGCGGCGGCCCGACGGAGAGCCAACCGCCACGCCGACCCGCACGATCGCGCTCTCGATGCGTGGATCGTCCGCCACGGCCGTGATACCGCGCGACGGGAGGGCCGGGGGTGGGACCGGGTTCGTGCCCAAGGCGCCGACTCCCCGTAACCCTCCGATCGAGCCCCGCACCAGAGTACCGGTCGTTCTCCCCCGTGAACCGGCGGGTCTCCCGATCCGAGCGGTACCGCTCGGGCCGGGGCGGGCGGTCCCCGCCCGTCGCCGCATCGTGAGTGCGCCGGCGGCACCCGCGCCGGGCCGGGTGGTGAGCCTGACGCTGACGCCCACCCGCGTGCGGGAAGGGCCTGCCGAAGCGCCCCCGAGCAGCGGGTCGCTCGTCCTGACGGGTCTGACCGTGTCACCACCGGCGCAGCCTGCACCCCCGTCGCGCACGGTCGGGTCGCGACGTGAAGCGCTCGCCGTACAGGAGAGCGCGCCCGCGATGTCGCGGGAACGGGGAATCGCAGTGGCTGGAAGCGGCTCGAGGACGGGAGGGGAAGCGGCGGCGCCGGCGACGGGCCGAACCGAGGGGATCGCTCTCCCACCGGCGATGTTCTACGGAACCCAAGCGCGCGTTCCCGCCACGCGTACGGGCGTTCGGCGGCGCTGACGGGCGAGCACCCTTGCAGCCTCTGACGTAGCGGCGCTCGTGCCTACCGACTGGGACGCCATCCGTGCAGAGCTACTCGAGATGGCCCGCGGCGACCTCACACTGCGTGAGGATCTGGCCCGCGACGGGTCGCTCTTCCAGGGGTACCATCCCCGCATGGAAACGCTGCATCAACGCAATGCCGCGCGCCTGGCAGCGCTGATCGACGCCCACGGCTGGCCCGGTCGCTCGCGTGTCGGCCAAGACGGCGCGCGGGCCGCGTGGCTCATCCTGCAGCACGCGATCGGGAACCCTCCCCTCATGCGCCGGGGCTTGACCCTGCTTCGGGGCGGGGTGAGCGAGGGCGAGGTCTCGCCGCTCGAGTTCGCGATGCTCGAGGACCGGATCCGCACTTTTGAGGGCCGGCCGCAGCGCTACGGAACGCAGTTCGATTGGGACGAGCACGGACGCTGGAGTCCCTTGCCGCTCGAGGACCCGGCCGGTGTCGACGCGCGCCGGCGCGAGATCGGCCTCGGGCCTCTGGACCAGGATCTACGGCGCCGGAGCGCGGCGACGGCGCGGAGGCGGGAGCGGGGGCCACGCGCGGAACGTCCGCCGGCCGACTGGGCCGCGCGCCGGCGTGACATGGAAACGTGGTTGCGCCAGGTTGGGTGGCGGGACTGAGACGAGGAAGCTGGATGACCTACTGCAGCATCGCTATGTTGCACGATGCCAAGACGCCACGTCGCACGAGCGCCCCCCACGGGCCTCCTGCAACGTGGCGTCGTGGCGTCGGATGACGTCTACTGTCCGACCGTAAAGTCGATTCGCTTCAGCACCGTGCCGGCCGCGTCTCTCACCTCGACGTGCCAGGCTCCGGTCCAATCCGCCGGCACCGTCTTACGGCTCCACGTGCGCCAGGGCGAACCACCCACCTGCAGCTCGACGTCGCCCACCTGCGTGTCGCCATGGAACCACACGTGGTGAAGGCTCGAGCCGCCGGCGCCCTCCACCTTGGTCCAGCAGTTGAGTTGGCCGACATCCGCAGGGAATGCGGCGCCGGTGTCCTGCGGCTGCCGGTCCAGGACCGAGCGCGCGACGACCGCCTCGACGACCGTCACGGATGGCGTGGCAGCGGCGGGTGCAGCGGCGGGCGCGGCGGGTGCGGCGGGCGCGGCGGCCTTGGTAGTGTCCTGCGCGGCGAGTCCCCGGCCGAGGAGCAGGGCCGACGCAGCGATCATTGCCATGCGCTTCATGACGGCTCTCCTTCAGAAGGTGTCTCTTGTACGGCACGCCGGCGACGATGTTCCAGCCAGGTGCCCAGCGTCGCCGCGATCACGGTCCCAGCCGCTGCCCCTCCGAGCTGGAACCTCGCCTGG
>DASQAM010000475.1:0-3668 GCA_035635735.1 Gemmatimonadales bacterium
GGCCCGCCGACACTTCCCGGATGTAGGCGTCAGTCGACAGCAGCACCTCGTAGTCGAAGAAGATGTCGTAGATGCGGACGACACCCTCCTCGCGCAGCTCCACATCGTCCGCGAAGGGGGTGCCTCGGTGCATCGTCAGACCCAACCCGAAATGCGCGTCGTGATACAGGTTTGCACCCGTCGAGACGACCCAATCGATGAACCCCGCCTCGACGAGCGGAATGATCGTCGACATCCCGAGGCCCGCGGGCGTCATGGCGCCGGTGAGGCTCATGCCGACGGTGACGTCGTCCTCGAGCATCAGCTCCGTGAACAGCCGGCACCCCTCGGCGAGGCGCCCCGAGTTGTAGGCGAGGAACGCGTTGTCCACCAGCTCGGGGATCGTCTCCCGACCGGTGATGGGCTTCGGATCGATGCGCTGGCCGCGCAAGAAATCTTTGCGTGTGGTCATGGCACCTCCGCGTCGCTTTGGTTCTCGAGCGTAAAGGCCTGGCTGCGGCGCTCCCGTGCCTGCCGCACGGTCGCGACGGCCTCCCGCGGGCTGTCGGTGACGGTGAAGAGCCGGAGATCGGTGGTGGCGATCTTGCCCTCCCCCGCGACGCGGTCTTTCAGCCAGTCCACGAGACCGGCCCAGTACTGCGCTCCGAACAGGATCACGGGGAAGTTGCTCACCTTCCCGGTCTGAATCAGGGTGAGCGCCTCGAACAACTCGTCCATCGTCCCGTATCCTCCCGGGAACACGATGAACGCGGTCGAGTACTTGACGAACATCGTCTTGCGGACGAAAAAGTAACGGAAGTTGATGGAGCGTTCGACGTAGGGATTGAGCCCCTGCTCGAACGGCAGCTCGATGTTGCAACCGATGGACAGGCCGTTTCCCTCCTGCGCTCCCCGGTTCGCGGCCTCCATGATCCCGGGGCCGCCCCCCGTGATGATCGGGAACCCTTCCTGCGCGAGCATGCGCCCGGTTTCCACGGCTTTGTCGTAGTAGGGGTCTTCCGGCGTGGTGCGGGCCGATCCGAACACCGTGACGGCGTTGTACACGTCGGAGAGGGTGTCGAACCCTTCGACGAACTCCCCCATGATCCGCAAGACCCGCCACGAGTCCGTCTTGACGAACGCCCGTCGCTCGCGGGGCACCTGAGCGAGGAGGCGTTCGTCCTCAGTGACGGGTGTGCGTTGCGAGCCGCTCGAGCGCTGAGACATGGTCGTCCTGCACGTTATAGAAGAAAGGAGAGAGACGGACGTGTCCCGGCCGGGCGTCCGCGATGATCCCGCCGGCGGCGAGATGTCGCACGCCCGCCGCCGGGTCGGCCGCGGGGAGCATCACGATCGCCGAACGATCCTCGGCGCGGGGAGCCACCTTGGGCCGGAAGCCGTACTCCCCCGACCGCGCGACCAGGTCCTCCGTGAGCGCAGCCGTCACCCGGCGAATGGCGGGGACGCCGATTTCGTCGATGTAATCGAGGCCCCCGAGCTGCGCATAGACCGCCGCGAGCGCCGGCGTCCCGAGCTCGAAGCGCCGCGCGTCGTCGTGCAACTCGAGCGCGCGGGGGTCGAAGGCGAACTGGTTCTTGTGGCCGAACCACCCGACAATTCCGGGAGCGAGCCGCCGTGCGACCTCATCACGAACGTACAGCAGCACGATCCCCGGCCCACCGAGCAGCCACTTGAGCCCGCCCGCGGTGAGAAAATCCACGCCCGCGGCCTTCACGTCCACGGGCACTTGGCCCACCGACTGGTAGGCGTCGACCAGGCTCAACGCCCCGCACCGCCGTGCGACGTCCGCCACTCGCTTGATGTCCTGAATGGCCCCGCTCGTGAAGTACACGTGCGAAGTCGCGACGAGGGCGGTCCGGTCGTCCACTGCCCGCGCGATGGCCTCGACGGGCACCGAGACCTGGTCCGGGCTCTGGACCACCACCAGCTCCACGCCACGAGCCCGCTTTGCGAGCCACTGGTAGGCGACCGTGGGAAAGTCGAGCGACGTGACCACGACCTTGGGACGGCGCCCGTAGTCCAGCGCCTCCGCCACTGCCGACAACGCCACCGAAACGCTGGGCGCGAGCGCGATCTCCTCTGGGCCCGCGCCGACGATCCGCGCGTAGCGCGCGCGCAGCTCCGAGAGGGCGGCCCACCACACGTCGTACCAGGCGGAGGCCCCGCGTGCCTGCCAGAGATCGAAGAACTCCGCCACGCGCCGGCGCGTGCGTTCGCCGAGCGCGCCGAGCGAGCAGGTGTTCAAGTACACCGCGTGGCGGAAGATCGGGAACTCGCTCCGATAGCGGGCGAGGGCGTGAGCCCCCGCCGATGCGCCGGCATCGAGACCGCTGGCGAGCGTCATAGGCGGTCAATATACAGGAGGAAAAGCACGCTGGGCACGCCTCGCGACTAAATTCACTCCTATGAGAGCCTCCGCCGGCTGGCCGACGCTCACCATGCGCCTCGTCCTGCGGGCCCTCGTGAACCCGCGGTTCGCACTCGACCTCGTGCGTCTCACGTGGAGCTTTCGGGCGCGGGACTGGTATCGACGCCCCCCGTTCCTACCGCTGCCGCCGCGCGACTATGTGCGGTGGCGCATGTTCACCGCGTACGGCGATGAGGACGCGGTGCCACCGCTCGAAGACGTCGTCCGGTTTGCGCGGTGGCGACGCGAAACAATGCACGTATGAAAAAAGACGTCGAGCGCAACAGCGTCGAGGTGAAGCGTCGAGCGCTCGAGCTGGGGTTTGACGCGGTCGGCATTGCATCGCTCGAGCCAAGCGCGCACGCTGCCGAGCTCGATCAGTGGCTCGCCGCAGGGTACGCAGGCACCATGACCTACCTGCATCGCCAGGCGGAGAAGCGGAAGGACCCCGCCCGCATCATGCCAGACGCCAAGGTCGCCATCGTAACGCTGACGAACTACTTCCACGGATCCGATCACCCCGGGCTTGGGCCCGGGGTCAGCCCAGCCCTAGGGAAGGTGGCCCAGTATGCCTGGTCAGCGGATTACCATGGCGTGCTCGGTCGGCGTCTCGAGCGGTTGGCCGCCGTGGTTCGCGAGATCGCTCCCGGCGCGAAGGTCCGCTGCTATGTCGACGCAGGACCCGTCCCCGAGCGGGAGCTGGCGCAGCGGGCAGGGCTCGGCTGGATCGGGAAGAACATGATGCTGATCGACCCCGACCGGGGCTCGTTCACGTTCATCGGCGTCCTGCTGACCGACGCGGATCTCGTTCCCGACCTGCCGTTCGAGGCGGATCGCTGCGGCACCTGCCGCGCCTGTTTGGACGCCTGCCCGACGAGTGCCTTCGTCGCACCCGGCGTGCTCGACGCGCGGCGCTGCATCTCCTACCTGACTATCGAGCACGCCGCCGAGTTCGGCGCAGCCGAGCAACAGCTCGTAGGCGAGTGGCTCTTCGGATGCGACGTGTGTCAGGACGTCTGTCCGTGGAACGTGAAGTTCGCGCGCCCGACGCGCGACGTCGAGCTCGGCGTGCGCTCAGAGGTTGTCGAGCCGGATCTGGCGGCGCTGCTCGAGGAAAATCCGGAGTCGTTCCAACGCCGCTTCGGCGACACACCGTTCGAGCGCCCCGGCGTCACCGGCATGCGGCGCAACGCCACGGCGGTGCTCGCGAACCGCCGTCGGCGTCGCCCATGATCGAAGTTCCCGCGCCGCAACGCGCGCA
>DASQAM010000476.1:0-5582 GCA_035635735.1 Gemmatimonadales bacterium
CGCGGCTGTGCTGCGGCCACGAGTCGCTCCGCGCGCGCCGGTGGGACGTTCACCGCGAAGCCCTCGGTGACGACAGAGTCGCCGACCGAATCGATGCCGACAAGGGGCGTGGCCTTCCCGCCCGCGAGCTGCTCGAGCGCACGCACCGCGTCGGGGAAAGCGGCCGGCACGGCGAAATCAGAAGGAAGCGTCCACGACGCGCGGCCTACGCGCGAGTCGAGCTGCGTGACGAGGAAGACAATGACGGCGGCCGCGGCCACCCACCCGAGCGAGACCCTGGTGCGCGGCTGCGCGATGGGGCGGGGGTCGGGGCCGGCCATGTGCAACTCCTCCAAGATCGCCGACGCGCGCCGGCGCAAACGACGTCGCCGCAGCATGCTGAAGGGCGGCAGCGCCTGCCACGTCATCACCCACGCGCTCCTGAAGGTCGGCCGGAAAACGGCAGCGCGATCGTCGCGTCGCCACCTGCCGGCCTCGACCTGCTCCGTCAGCTCGCGCACCATCGCATCGGCGAGGAAGCGGGCCGGATCGTCTTGGTGCTCGAACGGGACGCGCTCCAGGCCGCGGTAGTGTCGATCGAGGTAGGCGCGCTTGACGCGGCACAGCCGCGCCGGATCCCGTACGATCGGCAGCCGCACGACGACGCGGGACGGCGGCGGCGTGAACGACCCCAGGAGCGGACTGTTGTGGACCGAGACCGTCCGCCCGTCGCGAAACTTGGTCGGCAGCTCCGCGTAGCTCGCGACCAGTCGGGCGGGACGCGCCGCCGTGAACGTCGCGACGGCGAGCGCCAGCTCCGTCGTCTCCGCGTGGTCGAGCAGCGCGACGCGGGTGCTGACGTGTCTCATCTGCCCGGTCTGGAACAGATCGGCGGCGACGCGAAAGCCTTCGGTGGCGAGCGCGTCGCAGGTCTGCCGGAACGACGCGGCGACGTCCTCGGGCACCACGTGTCGCCCGGGCGCAAAGGGCTCGAAGACCGGACGGGCACCGGCCTTCTGGGTGAGCCACACAATGATGGGCCCGAGCCAGTATGGGATGAGGAGTATGACGAGCCAAGTGAGATAGATCATGAAACCCTCGCGAGCTGCTACGGCGCTCGGGGCGGGGAAGGTAACGCCGGCGGCAGCACTCGCCCCAGCGCCTTGAGCAGCTGCCCGTCAGGGGTGCCGCCGTCGGGTGCCTCTGCCAGTACGACGGCGAAGCGCCGCCTAAGCAGCGGATCGCGCATCGCGTGCGCCGCGAACTGCAGCGTGAGGGGGATGAACCACGACGCCTGGCGCGCCGCTGCGCCCGACCGGGCCACGGCGGCGTACTGCTCGAACAGGGCGAGCAGAAACGCGCCCTTGGAGGGAAATTGCCGGTAGATCGCACCCTTGGTGAAGCCGGCCGTCTGAGCGATGTCGTCGAGCGTGGCGAACTCGATCCCGCGCTCCGCGAAGACTCCCAGGCCAGCCTGGAGGAGCAAGGCCCGCGTCTCCGCCTTACGTTTCTGGCGTATGATACCCATTGGTATCAACGATACTAAAAGGAATCATAATCCACAAATTCACCACCGAAACACGATATTTAGATACGCACGGGTATCTAAATGCGGCTCAGTTGGCCGCACCACCCGTTTCTGATTGCGCCGCTGGGACCGACTCCAAAAGATTGGGCCGCGCTCTAGCCCACCAGCTCTCAGGAGGTCCCAGTGAGCGACCCAGCGGCCGTAGCTCCCGCAGGCGGGAGTCTGCAGTTCGACCGTGCCGAGCGCGCCGCAGCTCCGGACGAAGCGACCTGCGCCGTGTGTCGACAGCCGGTAGGAGCAACCTACTACGAGGTGAACGGCAACGTCACGTGCCCGCGCTGTCGCGGCCAGATCCTGGCGACCTGGAACCGTGGCTCACCCGGCAAGCGGTTCGCCAAGGCGTTCGCGCTGGGCGCCTCGGCCGCGGTGCTCGGCGCGGGCGGCTACTTTGCCTTCGTGGCCTTGTCGGGAATGGATTGGAGCCTGGTGACGGTTCTCATTGGCCTGTTCGTTGGGGTTGCGGTGCGCAAAGGGTCGAACGGTCGGGGAGGGTGGCGCTACCAAGCACTTGCGATGTTCCTCACCTATTGCGCCATCGCCGCGACCGACTCGTCGCTCATCGCGCGGGAGATGGCGAGGGACCTCCGCAGCACCGCCGACTCGAGCGCCACCGTCGCCAGCGTGACCGGCCGATCGGCGACCCACTCCGACGGAACGGTCGCGAAGGCACGCGAGCGCCCTGGACCGGTCGCCCTTGCCATCGGCCTCGCACTGTTGCTGGGGCTCGCATTCGCGGCGCCGATCCTCACCGGCATCGCCGCCCCGCTCCATCTCGTCATCGCTGGCTTCGGGGTCTACGCCGCCTGGAAGATCAACCGAGGTGCGGCCCTCCGCGTCACCGGTCCGTACCAAGCGGCCGCGCGTCCCGCGACGGCGTAGCATGATCGATGACTGACGCCGACGTGGGGGCGGCAGGGCGCCGGCCGCTCGCCTGCCCCCAGTGCGGCACGCAGATCGCGCCCGCCCTGCTCGCCTGTCCGTCTTGCCAACGCCTGGTCCATTCCGACGGCCTCAAGCGGCTGGCCGCTGAGGCGGAGGGCACCCCGCAAGCCGGGGACATGAGCGCGGCCCTGGCGACGTGGCGCGAGGCGCTCGAGCTACTGCCGCCGGACTCGAGCCAGCACACGATCGTTTCTGCCCGGATCCTCGAGCTGAGCCGCGCCTTGGACAGTCGGCCGGCCGCGACCAAACAGGGCTCGCCGTGGGGAAAAGGGGCAGCGGGCGTGGGCGCGGTCGGCGCGCTGCTCGTGAAGTTCAAATTCGTGCTGCTGTTCGTCCTCACGAAGGCGAAGCTGTTGCTGCTGGGCCTCACGAAGGGCGGGACGTTCCTCAGCATGCTCCTTTCGGCGGGCCTGTACTGGACGATCTGGGGCTGGAAGTTCGCGTTCGGCCTGGTGCTTTCCATCTATATCCACGAAATGGGTCACGTGCAGGCGCTGCAACGCTACGGGATCAAGGCCACAGCGCCAATGTTCATCCCCGGGTTCGGCGCCGTGATCCGGCTCGAGCAATACCCGGCGGACGCGCGCGAAGACGCGCGTGTCGGGCTCGCCGGTCCGCTGTGGGGGCTGGGCGCTGCGCTCGCGGCCTACGCGGTGTATCGTGCCACGGGCATGGGGGTATGGGGAGCAATCGCGCACATGGGTGCGTTGGTGAATCTCTTCAACCTGGTTCCGGTGTGGCAGCTGGACGGCGCGCGGGGCTTCCGCGCGCTGACCCGCCCACAGCGTTGGATCGCGGTGGCGGTCATCGCGGTGCTGTGGTTCCTGACGTCCGAAGGGTTGCTCGTGCTGCTCGGTCTCGCCGCCGCGGCGACCGCCGCGTTGAGCCGCGCGGCGGAAGAACCGGATCGCACCGCGCTGCTGCAGTATGCGTTCCTCGTGGCCGTCTTGTCGCTGATGAGCCGGATCACGGTGCCTGCCACCGGGCCTTGAACGGGGGTGGGAGCCACTCTATGTTTGCGATTCGACGCGAATTGCCTGGAGCTTGAATGCCGTACATCATCGCAGAGCCCTGCATCAATCTGAAGGATCGGTCGTGCGTGGATGTGTGCCCCGTGGACTGCATCTACGAGGGTGAGGATCAGCTGTACATCCACCCGGACGAGTGCATCGATTGCGGCGCCTGCGAGCCGGAGTGCCCCGTTACCGCGATTTTCCCGGAGGAAGACACGCCTCCGCAGTGGAAGTCCTACATCGCCAAGAACCGGGACGTGTTTCAGGGCACGAGTCCGCCCGGCAAGCCACAGCGCAAGGGATCGTGAACGAACGCCCCGGGGCCCTCACCCCGGGGTTCTCACTTCAGGGAAGCCCTCTCAGGAAGTCGGCCAGCAATCGGCTGGTCGCGAGGGGCTGTTCGAGGGGCGCAATGTGCCCGGCGGCGGGGACGACGTGATACTGCGCATCGGGGATGAGCCGCGCCATGGCGCGCGCCGTATCGGGGGAAGCAATCTCGTCCTCGCTCCCCACCAGCACGAGCGTCGGCACCCGCACTCCCCGGAGCGTCTCGGTAGAGTCGGGCCGGTCACGCAACATCCGCAAGGCGCCCACGAGTCCGGGCACTGACCAACGGCCGGCCATCTCGCGCACCTGTCCGGCCACTTCGGGTTGGTTGGTCAGCGTATCCGATGCGAGCAGCCGAGGCAGCAGCCGCTCGATCACGGCGTCCTGACCCTCCCGTTGCGCCACCTGTGTCAACTCGTCGCGTCCCCGCTTCGCCTCGACCGAGTCTGCCTCGGGTTTGGTATCGGCGAGGATCAGCGCCTTCACCCGCGCCGGATGCCGGCGCAACAGCTCGAAGGTGACGTAGCCACCCATCGAGAGTCCACACACGACGGCCTGCCGCACGCCGAGGGCGTCGAGCACGGCCACCAGGTCGTCGGCATACCGGGTCAGGGAGTACCCGGCCGCCCCGAGTGGCGCCCCCGAGCCCCCCACCCCGCGCAGGTCCGGCGCGATGCGCCGAACACGAGACAGCGCAGCGAGCTGGTGTCGCCACACCGTCCGATCGAACGGAAAGCCGTGCACGAAGAGCACCGGCACGCCTTCGCCCCGGACGTCCACGGCGAGCTCGACGTCGCCGGCCGGCACCCGGAGGGGCTGATGGCCCCCGCCGACCGGTGTCCGGGGTCCGAGAAATCGGGCGATCTCCTCCGGAATCGGTGTGGCTCGGCCCAGGCGGTCGATGCACACGAAGACGATGTCCGCCTCCGCCACCGTGGCATCATCCGAGACCCGCCGCACGACGTGGCGCAGCGTCATGCTGGTGGTGCCGCGGCCCGCAACCGTCGTCTCGACGCGCAGCAGATCGCGCGCAAACGCCGGCGCACGGTATTCGATCGTCGCCTTGCGCACCGCGGGCCACACACCGTTGCGGTCGAACAAGTCCATCCCCGGACCGCGGGCGAGCGCATCCCAGCGGGCGCGCTCGAGCAGCGTGAGCAGCGCCGCTTGGTTCAAATGGCCGTACGCGTCGCATTCGTATGGGTAAACGGTCAGCTCGACCGTCCCGAACGACGTCACGGTGCGCGCTCCGGTTGGGGAACAGGGACGGCAAACGTATGCCAGAATACGACCCGCTGCACGTTGCACGTTCCACGTTGCAGGAGAAATGCGAATGCCTTCGCGCCATAGGTCGGATCGAGCGTGAGACCGTGCTCGGATGCGAGCCGTTCGGCCGCCTCTCCTTCCGGAGTCGGATGGCCGTAGCCCTCCCCCAACCCATCCACCACCACCAGCGGGAGGCGGGATGCGGGATGCGGGATGCGGATGTCATGGCGCGCCAGCAGTCGTGCCGCGCCGCGTGCGAGCCACATCGCCCGCCAGCGACTGGCGACGATCCGTGGTGCGACGCGCACGCCCATGACGCGCGTCGGCCAGCCGAGTGCGCTGACGGCGAGGGCGAGGCCCGCCGCAGTTCCGCCGGTGCCGAGTGGGAGGACGATCGCGTCCGGCGGGGAGGCGAGCTGCGAGGCGAGCTCCAATCCCGCGAGCAGATGGCCCACCACGGCGCGGGG
>DASQAM010000477.1:0-1864 GCA_035635735.1 Gemmatimonadales bacterium
ATAGCCGACCGTCCGGACCCGCATTAGGCCCTCGTACCGGCGCTGTCGCTCGAACACGACTGTGGGCGCGCCGCGCCGCGCGTAGCGGCGGATGGCACGCTCGGGCAGCTGCGTTCCCTCGATGCTGGCGCGCGGCACGCCAAACCGGTCCGCGAAGTAGCGCAGCGTGCCAGCGACGGCGCCCCAGCTGGAGCACACCGAGCCGCGGCTCACGCGGGCCTCGCGGCCGTCCGCCGTTTCCTCGTCGATGACCAGGTCGAACGGCTGGATCTTGGCCACAAGGTCCGCGAACGCCGCGAGGGCCTTATCGCCCGCGTGGGGCAGCCGCTCGGGGAGAGGCAGCTCGAGCTGTCGATATACGGAGGCCATGCCGAGTGCCACGTCCTCGATCGCTTTGACGAGCACGCCGCGGCCCTCGGCCCAATCATCGACGCTCTCGCGGAACAGGTGGCGCGGCAGACCGTACACCTCGCCCAGGTAACCGTGCTTGTTGACCGCCTCGGCGTAGACGTTGTACGCGGTGAGGTGGTCGCTTCCCGACACGATCAGGCCCCGCAGGTCCCGCTCTTCGCGCGTCATGCGGTGCAGCGATTCGCCGCTCGCCGCCACCGCCACCATCGGTACGAGTTCGGGATCGGCGTGATGGAGCAGCTCTCCCCAGGGTCGCTCGACCGGCATCGCTTCCACCTCGCGGCCGTAGCGGGTCAGTCGCCCGTGCTCGATCAAGCCGCGCTCAGTGAGCAGCTCGACGGCGTCGCGGTACGCCTTGCGGTCGAGCGGCACCGGCAGATCGAGTTCGCCAGCGTCCACGCCGAGGGCCGCGCACGTGATTGCGACCCGCTCAGCGTCCCCGGCGAGCTGGAACTCCGGCGGCGTCGGCCGCAGCTCGTCGAACACGAGCTCCCGGTCGCTCAGGATGTAGACCTCGCCTCCTTCCACGCGCCCGTGCACGCGTCCCGCCATCTGGAGGATTTCATTCGCGCCGAGGTAGAGCCGCGTGAGCACGTTGCGACCCCGCTCCACGACGTTGGCGTAGCGCGCATCGTAGATCACCACCGTGTCGAGACCGCGGATGTTGAGCGCCGACTGGCCGGCCGCGGTCATCGCCAGCAGGAACGGTCGGCGCACCTGACCGTCGAGGAAGGGTCGGATGACCCGGATCGGCTCACCTCCATGGTAGAACGCGGTCGGCAGGCCCTGCCAGCGATCGCCGAGCTCCTTCGCGATCTGCTCGACCTCGGCCCGGGTGGGCACGAACACCGCGACGCCACGCCGCTCCCGCAGGACGTCCTTCATGAAGCGATCGTTCAGGAACTCGAGCGGCTGCTGGGGCAGGACGCGCACATCGGCCGCCCGCGCGGGATCGAACGCCCGGGTCTCGAGCACCTCAACCGATCCCAGGTAGCGGGCGTAGAACGCCGGATCGACGGTGGCGGAAAGCCAGATGAAGCGGCAGCTCGCTCGCTTGCCGAGCGCCAGGCACAGCTCGAGCTCCGCCGACGTCTGGTGGATCTCATCCACCACCAGCGTGTCCCGCGCGGTGATGAGGCCGTCCTCGAACCAACGGCGCGCGATCCCGGTAGTCACGATCACGACGTTCCACGTCGGCGTCTCGGGCGTAGCTTCCCGCTCGCGGTTCACGACGCCGACCTTGAGCGGCGCTTGCAGGATGGTCGTCGCAATCGGCCGGATGGCGAGCGTCTTGCCCGTGCCGGTCCCGGCAACGATCCCGAACCCCCGCCCCGATGCCGCGAGGCGGGAGATGTCCTCACCGTGCTCTCGGGCGAGGAGCGTGTCGATATCGAGGCTCATCGCGAGCTCGATGGTTTCGCAGGCCGCGCGGGTCGGGGCGATCACCACGACC
>DASQAM010000478.1:0-15531 GCA_035635735.1 Gemmatimonadales bacterium
TACAGCGCGTACAGTCGCTTCGCCACCTCGAAGCCGAGCGAGCAGAAGACGGCCGCGACGAGCGCGGTGCGCCATACGATGCGCCGGCTGGGGAGAAACTTGAAAATGATGAAGAACAGCGCGACGCCCAACGCAAAGGAGATCATCTCGAGACTGAAACGCCACAACCAGTCGATCGCGAAGCTGCGGCTCACGCTGCCCGCGCTGCGCGCTTCCCAGGTGGCCACCAAGGCGCCCAGCACCAGCAGCGCGCCGGTGCCCAGCACCATGGCGAGATCGAGCAGCTTGGCGACGGGCCACGAACGCCGCTCGTCGGTGTCGAACACCTCGTTGAGTGCGGCGCGCAGGCCGCCGAACAGGCGCGTCGAGAACCACAGGAACAGCGGCAGGCCCACGGCGGTCAACCGGACGCGTTGGCGCACCACGCTCGCGAGCGCGCCCTCCACCAGCGTGAAAGCCCGGTCGGGCACGCCGCCCGCCGTGGACGGCAGCAGCCGGGCGAGCAGCTCGTGCAACTCGACCTGCTGCGTCGTGATCTGATGCTGGACGAGGTATCCGACCGTGGCGAGCAGCAGGGCGACGAAGGGGATGATGGTCAGCAGCAGATCGAACGACAGCGCGCTCGCGAGGAAGGGAATGTTGTCTTCGAACGCCGCCTCAAAGGTCCGCCGGGCAATGCCGGTCACCGACTGATGCCAGCCGCGCTCGGCCTTCACGCGACGGGCTCGTCCTCCTCTTCCTCAGACATCGCACGCTTGCCCCCGCGGCGACGGCGCTTCGCCTCGGTCAGCCTTCGCTCGATCGCGACGCGGGCGGTGGGCGCCTCATCCTCCTCGTCCTCCGCGGTGTCGAGCAGCTCGCCCAGCTCGCCCGCCTTCTCGGCCGCGAGGTCGCGCAATCCGCGCAGCTTGCGCGACAGCTTGGTGCGGGACGCCTCACCCGGCTCGGGCGCGAACAGGAAGCCGAGCACCGCCCCCAGACCCAGGCCCAGCAGGAACGGCCCGAACCCCGCGCCCCGCTCGCTCACTCGCCGGCCTCCAGATCATCCGGGGCGGCTACCGCTACCGGACGTGGCTGCGCGTGCGATTGCAGCGGCGGCTTGACGAAGCGGTCGGTGATCGCGCGTGTGCCCGTGACACGGAGCTGCTCGAACAAGAACGCGAAGTTCTTCTCGAGGTCCGCCGCGATCGCGCCGCGGACGTCGGCGGGCAGATCCCACATGCGCCGCTTGAACGGCCCGATCGCCTTCTTGCGGCTCTTGTAGTAGAACTGCTCCTCCGTGTCCCCCTTTTTCCACTCGTCCTTGCACTCCGCCGTCACCCACTCCTGGAGCTCGCGCCGCAGGTCGGCCGGCAGCTTCGGGTGGTCGAACACCATGTTCTGAAAATTGGTCGCGAGGTGGATCTCGATCGCCTCGCACTTGGGGAAGTTGCCGAACGCGTCGGGCGGCAACGTCGAAGCCCCGTGCTGCACCGCGCCGCCCAGGCCGTACTTGCTGCGGGCATCGGCGGACAGCGCCTTGAGGGCGTCGAGGTCGAGCTGCACCTTGGCGATCGAGCCGTCGGGGAGCACGACACCGCCGTGGCTCGTGCCCGTCTGTACAGAGATCTTGCTGATGCCCGTGTAGGACCCCTCCAGGCGCGCGAGCGCGCGGACATAGCCGTCCATGAAGGCCTTGAGCTCATGCACGTCGGAGTTCTTGCCGCCCACCTCGCCGATCTCCGCGCCCACGGACACGGTCACGCCCTCGGGCTCCCGGTCTCGGATGAACTTGGTCAGGTCGGCGGCCCGCTCGTAGTTGACGCGCTGCTGGGCGTCGAGCGTCGGTTGGGAGAGATCGACCAGCGTGGACGTGTCGACGTCGACGTTGTAGAAGCCGGCGTGCAGCTCCTCTTCAATCAGCGTCCGTATCGCCTGCAGCTCGGTCTCGGCGTCGACGGCGTACTTCTTGGCATTCACCTGGACGTGGTCGCCCTGGATGAACAGCGGTCCCGTGAAGCCCTCGCGCAGCGCCGCGGCGGTCATCACGGCGACGTACTCGGCGGGGCGCTGCTCGGTGTAGCCGATCTCGGAGCGAGCGATCTCGCAGATGAGGGCACCCACGTCGAGTCGCTTCGCGGCCCGGAACACGGCGCGCGCGGAGTCATAGGAGAGGACGCGGATGTTCATCGCGGGGGTCGTGAACGGCTGCACTTCGCCGCGACCCCGCGCCAGATAGAGCTCGTGGATCGATGCGGGCCGCACACCCACCTGCTGCCCGATCTCCCAGATCAGCCAGCGCGCCTGCTCCCGCTCGTCCGACGCGCCGAACACCGCCTGGCGCACCAACTCGTCCATGGCGGCGCTGTGGCGCGCGGCCGGGCTCTGGAACCGTCGCAGCGTCGCTTCGGGTGTGTTCAGCATCGCTTGCGATCCCTCCTCGCGACGAATCTAGACCGCGCCTACGTCGATGACCAGCCCGTCGTAGGCGGGCGCGACGCCCGCCGGCAGACTCGCCGCGAGCTCGGCGTGCGGCGTCGCATGGGTGAGGTGCGTGAGGAAGGTCCGGCGCGCGCCGATTTGCTGCGCCGCCGCGACGGCCTCTGGGATCGAGAGATGCAGCGGGTGCGGGCGCGGCAACAGTGCGTTCAACACCAGCACCTCGAGCCCCGCCAGCCTGGCGAGCGCCGCCTCGGGAATGGCCTTCGCGTCGGTGAGGTAGGCAATCGGGCCCACGCGGTAGCCCAGCACCGAGCGGTCGCCGTGCGGCAGCACCAGGGCGCGGACCGACATCCCCGCGATCTCGACTTCCCGATCAGGCTCGAGCGGCCGCGCGACGAGCTCCGGTTTGCTCGTCCCTGGCTGGGCAGGTGCGCCGTCGAAGATGTACGCGAAGCGGCGCTCCAGCTCGGCGAGCGTGCCGGCGGCGCCGTACACGTCGAGCGGGGCCCGCTGGCGCGCGGAGAAGGCGCGCAAATCATCGATACCGTGCACGTGGTCGGCGTGGGCATGCGTGAACAGCACGGCATCGACGGATCCGATGCCCGCCGTCACGAGCTGCAGCCGTAGCTCAGGTGGGGTGTCGATGAGGAGGCGCCGGCCACCGGACTCGATCAACGCCGCCGTGCGGGTGCGCCGGTCGCGCGGGTCGGACGACGTGCACGTGGGGCAGCCGCACCCGATCTGCGGCACGCCGTAGGACGTGCCCGTGCCGAGGAACACCAGCTTCACGTCACACGACCTCGACCTTGAGCAGGTTGGTGGTCCCGGAAACCTCCCAGGGCAAGCCCGCCGTCATCACGATGCGGTCGCCTGCGCGCGCGTACCCCCGCTTCAGGATCAGATCGCGCACCACGGCGAGCATCGCGTCGTACCCCGGCACGAGATTCACCAGGACCGGCGTCACACCCCACACCAGCGCGAGCTGGCGGTAGGTCGTGGGCTGGGTGGTCACGGCGAGGATCGGCACCGGGGTGCGGAGCGCGGCGACTTTGCGGGAGGTGAACCCGCCCGACGTGAGCGTCACGATGAGCGGTGTCTTGAGCATCCGCGCCACTGCGCTGGTGCCGATGGCGATGGCGTCTTCGACAGAGACCGTTTCACCGGGGGTGAGCCGGCGCTCGTCGCGCGCCCCCACGCCCATAGCCGGCCCCTGCCGCTCCGTCTCCCGGATGATGCGGTCCATCGCCCGCACCGCCTCGAAGGCGTACTCCCCCACCGCGGTTTCGGCCGAAAGCATGACGGCGTCCGTCCCGTCGAGGATGGCGTTGGCCACGTCGGACGCTTCGGCGCGGGTCGGCCGCGGGTGGTGCACCATCGACTCGAGCATCTGGGTGGCGGTGATCACAGGCTTGCCGTAGCGATTGGCTTCGCGGATCAGGCGCTTCTGGACCGCCGGCACCTCCTCGAACGGGAGCTCCACGCCCAGGTCGCCGCGTGCGACCATCACCGCGTCACAAGCGTCGAGGATCCGCGCCAGGTCCTCGAGCGCGGTCGCTTTCTCGATTTTCGCCACGAGCTTCACGTCGGGGGGGACGAGCGCGCGCAGCTCGCCCAGGTCCTCCGCCCGCCGCACGAAGGAGAGGCCCAGATAGTCGGCGCCGGCCGCCGCCGCATGCTCCGCGTCCTCGCGATCCTTTTCCGTCAAGGCGGGGGCGGACACGTGGAGCCCCGGGAGGTTCATCCCCTTGTGCGACGTGAGAGTCCCCCCATCCACGACCCGGCCTTCCACCCGGGGGGCGACGATCCGCGTCACCTCGAGCGACAAGAGGCCGTCGTCGAGCAGGATC
The DNA here is from genome assembly GCA_035635735.1 of Gemmatimonadales bacterium. GTDB lineage: Bacteria > Gemmatimonadota > Gemmatimonadetes > Gemmatimonadales > GWC2-71-9 > AG41. The sequence continues at coordinate 4,269 of DASQAM010000478.1, forward strand.
CGGGCGCCCGGCCGGACGTCGGTGGCGAGATCGGCATAGGTCGTCGGCAACTCATCGTCGCGCGCCACATCCTCCGGCGCGAACACGACGGTCTCGCCGGCGCGCAGGATACGCGGAGTGGCAAGCTTGCCCACGCGGATGCGCGGCCCCTGCAGGTCCACGAGTACCGCCACCGCGACGTCGGCGGCGGCGGCCGCCTCCCGCACCGCGGCGATCCACGTGGCTCGCTGCTCCGGGGTCCCGTGGGACGAGTTCACACGAATGACGTTCGCGCCGGCGCCGATCAACCCGGCGATGCCCTCGGGCGTCCCCGTGGCGGGACCAAGCGTGGCGACGATCTTAGTGCGGCGGATCAGAGTCGTTCTCTCCTTCCCTGTCGCTTATCACTTTTCAACATTCCTGGCGCGTGGTCCAGCTGTGGAAAACTCGGCCACTGGGGCCCTCGGACACCTGGCCAGAAGGCGGACGATGAGATCCTCTGGGGGGACGAGTTAAGTGAATATCGAGCGGTCGAATAGGTGACGCACTTCAAGTGGTCTCTCGCTCAACCGAGCGTCCGTGGCGGTGGGCAAGCGTCATGCATAAAGATACGCACACGTGTAAACCCGCTAGTGCACGACGCCGATTTGCTTCTCTTCGAGCCGCTGCTTGAACTCCTCGAGCAGGTGGACCGCCCGGGCGATGCTCGACGCGGGTAGGCCCTCGATGGCGCGGGCCGCGAGACGGCGCTCGAGCTGGCCGGCGCGCAGCAATACCTCCAGCCCCCGCCGCGTGAGGGTCACGCGCACTCCGCGGTCGTCCTCCGGGTCTGGCGTGGTCTCCACCAGCCCCTTGGTCTCGAGTCGCTGGATGAAGGTCGTCGCGGCCGCGCGAGACACGCGCAGCTGGGTGGCAATCTCCTTGGGGCGGGCCCCATCCGGCCCACCCAGGTCGACGGCTACCAGGGCGGCCTGGGCACGGTGCGACAGGCCATACGCGCGGAACGCGCGGTCGCCGGCGCGCTCCGCTGCCGTCTTGGCGGCCACGATCGCATCGGTCAGCTGCAAGGCCAGCTCGGAACGGTCGGTCATTGGGTCCGTTGCACGTTACACGTTCCAGGTGACGTGTTGCACGTGCGCGAGTAGTTAATGTGTTGACGGTTAATATACTAACTACATACCATCCCGCAAGGTCACGGGCATTTTCGTGCAACGGGGAACGTGGAACGTGCAACGTCTAACAAGTCTCACTCCAATCCACCGGCGAGGTCGCCCCACAGCGGACGCACTTCAGGCCGTCGGGCTTGCCGGCGTAGTCCTGCCGATAATGGCACAGGGGACACACCGCGTAGGTGGTGACGACATCGCCCCCCCGCCCTCCCAGGGTCGGTCGGAGCACGCCGGTGCGGGCCACGACGCTCCAATGGTCTGGGACCTCGGTCCGAATCGTCACGTCGCCGCGGGGCAGCCGCACTCGCTGCTGTCGCACCTCGACGACGACGTGCCCGTCCGCCGACTCCTCCACGATCGGATACCAGGCGCCGCGGCGGAGGATGTCCGCCACGTTGTCCGCACAGCGGGCCCAACCGAGAGTGACGCGCATGGGAAATGACGACCCACATGATACCACGTTTTGATAGATTCCGTTATGCAAGACATCGGCCGTATCGTCCGCCTGCAAATCCAACGCGGCTCACTCAAGACCGGTGAGAAGCCGACGCGCGTGTACGACCCCACGCCCCTCCTCGCCGTGGACCGACTGGCGCTGGGACCGGACGGGGCGCTGGGTGAGGGGTCCGACGGATCGTGGCTCGTGGATGTGCACCACCGCGCGCATCCGCGCACCAAAAACGAGGACGGTGCCCACGGCGTGTCGCTCGGGTTCACGTCCCACTACGCGCTGATGCGCGACCGCTTCGGGGAGCGGATCACGCTCGGCTGCGCCGGCGAGAACATCATCGTCGAGACGGAGCGTCGGATGGTGTTCGAGGACCTGGAGCGAGGGGTGGCGTTGCTCGCACCCGACGGTCGGGAGCTCGCCCGGCTTGAAGTGCTGCAGGTCGCGGAGCCGTGTCGCCCATTCACCGGCTGGGCGTTGGGGGGCGTGGTGGAGGCCCGCGTCCTGAAGGACTCCTTGCAGTTCTTAGAGGGGGGAACGCGAGGATACTACTGCCAGGGAGTAAGCGCGGGCATCGTCTCCGTGGGGGATCGAGTGGCGTTGCCTTAACGGGAGGCGGGATGCGAGATGCGGGATGCGTCGCCTTTCAACGCATCCCGCTTCCCGCTTCCCGCATCACGCTTCCCGCATCACGACATTTCGTCCCAGGCCAGCGCCCCGGTTTTCTTGCACCGCTCGCAGATCAACTCCTTCACATCCGACTCGAACCCTTGGCGGTGGCGGCAAGCGGGACACACGGCGTAAGTGAGGGGGAACAGGCGCCCCACTCGCTGTATTTCGCGCGGCTCGCACCGGACGACGCTCCAGCGCTCGGGGGGATGATACCGGATCTCGAGGAAGCGCCGATCCACGGGTACGTTGCGCCGGTTCACGTCCAGCACCACGATGTGGCTCGACGAGATGCGCACTACGGGGTACCAGGCGCCCCGGCGCAGCAGGTGGGCACCGGGCCTGCCGACGCGGGCCCAGCCCTTGGCCTGGAGCCGCGTGGGTGTCATGGGACGAAACGGAATACTCACGCATGGAGAATAACACCTTCGCGCTGCTGCCAGTCGTGACAGCCGTCACAGGCATGACCGTCGCACAAATTGTGACGAGCGACCCCGGCGCGCGGTGAGGCGCGCCGCTCGTCACCGGCCCCTGCGCGCTTGCTACCTCAGCCGCACTCCGAAAAGCCGCACACGTGGCATTTGGCGCAGCCCTCGATGAAGGCGAGCTGCGACCCGCAGTCGGGGCAGGCGCCAATGAAGTCCTGCGCGGTCCCGGCGCGCTCACCGGCCGTCCCCTCGGGTCCGGGGATACCCGCCTGGACGGGAGCAGGAGCGGACGCCACCACTGCGCCGCCCAGGAGCTCCTGCTGGATGCCCTGCTTCTCCTGCATCCATTTCTCGATCGCGATCCCGATCGCGTCGGGGACCGAGAGCACTTTGTTCGGTCCGAGCCCGACGACCCGGTCGGACGAGATGCCTCGCAACTGCCGATACACCTCGCGCAGCGGGATGCCCGAGCGCAGCGCGAGTGAAATGAGTCGCCCGATCGCTTCGACATCGGCCATCAGCGCGCCGCCGGCCTTGCCGAGCGAGATGAAGACCTCGAAGGGCTGGCCCTTGTCGTCCTCGGTAATGTTCACGTACATGGTCCCGAGCGGCGTCTCCACCCGCCGGGTCGCACCCTTGAGCAGGTCGGGACGCGACCGCTTCGCCCGCCGCTGCAGGTTCTCCGCTTCGGCGTCATGCAGCTGGTCGCGGGTCCGCGCGAGCTCGGCCTCGAGCTCCGCGATCCGCCCCAGCGCCTCCGCCAGCGCGTCTTTACCCTGCCCCGCGGCCTGCTCCTGCACTTTCTTCGCCGTCGACCCGGTCGAGAGCACTTGCATCTCGCGCGCGCCGTCCCGGTACACGGTCACGCCTTTGCAGCCCAGCTTGTAGGCGTACCGGTAGATCTTTTCGACGTACTCCTCGGTCGCGTCGTTGGAGAAGTTGCAGGTCTTGGAGATCGCCGAATCGGTGAACTCCTGGAAGGCCGCCTGCATTTGGATGTGCCACTCGGGCATCACGTCGTGCGCGGTGACGAACACGCGCTGCCACGTCGCCGGCACCTGATCGAAGTGAATGTGTCCGGCTTCGGCGATCTGCTGCATCAGGCCGTCCGAGTACCATCCTTCCTGCTTCGCGATCGCCACGAAGTCCTCGTTCACATCAGGCATGATCACACCCGCCTGATTCCGCATGAACGCGACCGCGAACAGCGGCTCGATGCCCGACGAGCAGCCGGCGATGATCGAAATGGTGCCGGTGGGGGCGACGGTAGTGAGGTTGCAGTTGCGCAGCCTCCGCATGGGGCGCACGCGCTCACCCTTGGGCCCGCGAGCACAGGTCGCATCGGGCCCCCAGATCGACCGCTCCCACTCGGGGAACACCCCGCGCTGCTCCGCGAGCTTCTCCGAGGCGGCCTTGGCCTCCTCGTCCACGAATTCCATCAGGCGGCGACCCAACGCCACACCCTCATCCGAGTCGTAGGAGATGCCGAGGCGTACGAGCAGGTCCGCCCAGCCCATGACCCCCAGGCCGATGCGCCGGATGCGCTTCGCCAGGTCATCGATTTCGGTGAGCGGGTACTTGTTCGCGTCGATCACGTTGTCGAGGAAATGCGTGCAGAGGTGGACCGCCGTCCGCAGACGATCCCAGTCCACGCCCCCGTCCTTCACGAACAGTCCGAGATTGACCGAGCCGAGGTTGCAGACGTCGTACGGAAGCAAGGGCTGCTCGCCGCACGGGTTGGTCGCCTCGTAGCCGCCCAAGTGTGGCACCGGGTTGTAGTGGTTCGCCCGGTCGATGAAGTAGACCCCCGGCTCCCCCGTCTTCCAGGCGCCGTGGACGATCTTACGGAACACCGTGCGGGCGTCGAGCTGGCCGACCACCGCGCCGCTGCGCGGGTGGATCAGGTCGTAGCTCGCTCCGTCCTCGACCGCCTTCATGAACGCGTCGGTCACCGCCACCGAGATGTTGAAGTTCGTCACCTGGGTGAGGTCGTCCTTGCAACCGATGAACTCGAGGATATCGGGGTGATCGACGCGCAGGATGCCCATGTTGGCGCCGCGGCGCGTCCCGCCCTGCTTCACCACGTCGGTGGACGCGTCGTACAGCTTCATGAACGACACCGGACCAGAAGCCACGCCCATGGTGGAGCGCACCACGTCGTTCTTGGGGCGCAGGCGGGAGAACGAGAACCCGGTTCCCCCACCCGATTGGTGCACCAACGCCATGGCCCGCAGCGTGTCGTAGATGCCGCTCTGGCCGTTCGAGAGCGCGTCTTCTACCGGGAGCACGAAGCAAGCCGAGAGCTGGCCGAGGGGCCGCCCGGCGTTCATGAGCGTGGGCGAATTCGGCATCCAGATCCGCGTGGCCATCAGCTCGAAGAACGTCTCCGCCAGGCCCTCCACGGCCTTGTCGGAGGCCCCGTAGCGTCGATCCGGCTCGGCGATGGTGCGCGCGACCCGCCAGAACAGGTCCTCGGGCCGCTCGGCAGGCTTCCCCTGGTCGTCCTTCACCAGGTAGCGGCGCTCGAGCACGGTGACGGCATTGGGGCTCAGATCGAGTGTGCCGGTGCGACCGGAAGCAGTCATGCGGGCTCGTCCCTCGCGGAGGTGAGCTTGCTCACCAAACGTGCGCTATGGGTGAATTTACTGCGCGCAGACCAAAACGGCGCGGAGGGGCAAGGTAGACCCATAGGCGCGCCCGGGCAACACCTCGAGAGGGCGCCAGCCCCACGGCACATCCAACAATCCACATCACAAACTTGTTCCAGCAATCGGGAACGTCCCTGCGCGGTGTCGCTTCGCCTCCGCCACGTAATGCTCCCAGGTATCCCGGATGCGCGCCCGCAGGGCGTCGTCCACCGGGCGGGTCACCCGAGCCGGCACCCCGACCACGAGCGAGCCCGGGGGGATGCGGGCGCCTTCGGGCACGACCGCACCCGCGGCGACCACGCTGCCCGTACCGATGTGGACACCGTTCAGGAGTACGCTGCCCATGCCGATCAGGCAGTCGTCCTCGACGGTGCAGCCGTGCAGAATGGCGCGGTGCCCCACGCCGACCCGCGCGCCGATTCGCGCGGGCAGCCGTTCATCCACGTGCACGATCGTGCCGTCCTGGAGATTGGTGTTCTCACCGACCACGATCGCGGCCATGTCGCCGCGAAGCACCGCGTTGTACCAGACGCTCGCGTGCGCGCCCAGCGTCACGTCCCCCAAAACGACTGCGCCGGGAGCGATAAACGCCGTCGGATGAATGTCGATGTTTACTGCCTCACGGGCTGGAATGGCCACTGCACCCACGCATCCACCGGCTCGCCGTTCTTCTGGGCGGGGTTCCAGCGCAGGTTCTTGGCCATGTCCAGGGCCTCGTTATTGAAGGTGTCCAGGTTCGAGGGTCCGAAGACGCGCGCCTCGAGCGTCGCGCCCTCCCGCGACACGAGGATGAGCAGAATTGCCTGGCGGGGGAAGATGGTCGCGTCCGCAGGCACCGGAATCCGCGTGGGAGACAGCGGCACCGGTCGCGTGTCGAAGCAGAGGTGGTCTTGATTGTAGGCGGGGCCGTACTGATCGCACGGACCTGTCTTGCCGTCCTCGCGCGACACCGTGACGGGCTGCAGCTCGAGTCGCACGGTGGATGGTGCTCCGGGGAGGACAACCACCAGTCGGTCGTAGGGGGCGAACCCGCCGGCGCGTACCGCGAGCGTGTACGTACCGGGAGGCACGTCCTGCTGTGAGCCTCGAAACGGCATCCCGTTGAGCGTTACGCGGGCGCCCGCAGGCAGCCCTTGGAGCGTGAGGCGCCCGGGCGTGCCGGGTGGAACGGGGCGCGCGCGGGCTGTGTCCGACGGGTTCCCCACCGCGTGGGTGTCGGACGTCGGCGCGGTGCCCGTGTCGGACAGCAAACGTTGGGCGAGGGTGTCCCCCGCAACGGCCGACGTGGAGTCTCCCGGCGCGGCGTGTGCGAAGAACAGCAGTCCCTTCTTGTAAGCATACAGTGCAGGGGCGCCCAGGCCGATCGCCACGACCACCACCCACAGGGCGATCCCCGCGGCGACCGAGCGCTTGTGATGCTCCTCGGCCCCGGGGATGCCGGACACGCGCGGCAGGGGTGTGGTAGGGGCGGAGCCCATCCGGACTCCCGCGAGCGAGGGGATGGCTTTGGTGGCAGCGGTCGCGAGCCCGACGGCGGCGAAACCGCCGCCCGCCTCCAGCGCCTGCACCAAATCGTCCGCGCTCTGAAACCGCTCGTCGGGGGACTTCGCCATCATCTTTTTGACGATCTCGAACGTGGTGCGTTGATCGTAGGTCTCGAGCGGTGGGGTGGGGATCTCCTCCATGATGTGCTTGTAGCCGATCGAGAACGAGTCCTCCCCGTCGAATGGCACGCGGCCGATGAGGCTCTGATACGCGACGACGCCGAGTGAATAGATGTCGGAACGGCCGTCGAGCGCCTGGGCGCGGGCCTGCTCCGGGCTCATGTAATGCGGCGTGCCGATGGACATGCCGGTGCCCGTCAGCTTACCGCCCGACGCCGCCTTCGCGATCCCGAAGTCGGTGACCACCGCCAGCCCGTGCTCGTCGAACATGATGTTGTCGGGCTTGATGTCGCGATGCACGATGCCGCTCTTGTGCGCGTACGCGAGGGCGCGCGCCACCTGCACCAGGATTTGCCGGATCTCGCCCGGAGGGAGCGTACTGCGCGCGGCCAGCACGGACGAGAGCGGCTTGCCGCGCAGAAACTTCATGACGAAATAGATGACCCGGCCCGACTTGCCGACGCGATAGATCGGAATGATGCTGGGGTGCTCGAGCTTGGCAGACGTGCGGGCTTCGCGCTGGAACCGCTCGACGAACTCCTTGTCGAACGCCAGGGAGAACGGCAGGACTTTGATCGCCACGTCGCGCTCCAGCTGCTTCTCGCGCGCCTTGAAGACGATGGCCATCCCGCCGCGGCCCAGCTCTTCGAGGATTTCGTACTCGTCCTTCAGCTGCTCCCGTACCAGATCCAGCTCGGTAACGTCGATCTGCTGGTCGCGCACGGCGGCGACTGGGGTCGTGTGCGACAGATCCAGTCCGCACGAGCGGCAGAATTTGCTGGCGTCGTCGTTCTGGGTGCCGCAGCGGGAGCAGTACATCAAATCTCCGAAGGGTCGCGGAAACTTAGGGATTTATCGGACGACGTGTCAACTCGCGACAGTGCCCCGCGTGCTCAGAAGTCGGAGCCGAGTGCAGCGTACACTTGCGGCCGGCGCGCAGCGCCGGAGGGCGGCGCCGCGAGCGGCTGCGCGACGCCGAGACGGACCGATAGAGGAAAGTCGTAGCTCAGCGTCACCCGGCCCGCGAGCTCGAGTCCGGCGGAGCGAAGCCGGGTGAGGCGCGGCGCCGCGCCGGGCGCCCAAGCGTCACCCGCGTCGGCGAACAGGTTGAGCCACACCCGGTCGACGCCGACGGGTAGATGCCCGACGGCGCGGCCCACGAGCGCGAGCGGCAACCGGTACTCGACGCTGCCGGCCGCCGCGCGCTCGCCGCGCAACTCGCCCGTCGCATACCCGCGAAGGGGAAACGCGCGCGTCGCGTTCAGCGTCGGGGCGAAGAAGACGTTCACGCCCTGTGGCGCCACGCCGCCTACCCGGAACAGCGTGCCGAGCGGACCGTTGGTGCCACCGACGAGGAGCCGCACCGCCAGCACGTGGTGGGCGAAGCCGCCCAGACCGGGTACGCGGGCGTACAGCGCCAACCGGGAGCGCAGCTCATTCGACCAGCGACTGGTGCCCGGCTCCTCCCGCCGTCGGTACGTCGCGGACCACGCGACCCCGTCCTCGGGCGAAATCGAAAGTGCGCCGTTCACCAAGCGCGTCAGCGTGAGCGTCACCGAGCCGCCGACGAGGCTTTCCGCGTCACACCCCGGGCAGACGGCGGCGAGGGCGGTGTCCGGGATCGTGGCGTAGTCGAAGCGCTCGAGCTCCGCCGCGAGGCGCACGCTCGCCAAACTGCGCCAGCGGCGTGTCACGAACGACGCACCGAGCGCCGCATAGCGGTCGAGCTCCGAGACCGTCACACTCGGCACGCTCGGCGGCGATCCCAGATCCGCCCATGATGCCCAGGCCGAAACGTCGAGCGTCGGGTCGCCCAGCACGGAGGAAACGAGCGCGAAGTCGCCCCCGACGCGGAACGGCGTCGGAGAGACGAGGAGGTCCGCGGCGTACGCGAATCGACCCAAGGCGTCCGTGCCCGCCGTGAGAGCACCCCCGAATCGTCCCGTTGGTCCCGCGTCGTCGAACACCGGGATCCAGAAGTGCGGGCGCAGCGATGGCCACATGGTGTAGCCGGTCTCGGAGATCGGCACGGCCGGCGCCGAGTCGAATGGCAGCGGCTTCGCGAACGTGACCGACGCGGCGCCTTCGAGCGCGGACACGCGACGCAGCTCCCAGCCGCGCGCCCGGAGCGCGGCGTACAGGAGCGTGCCGTCGGCGAGCGGCGCCGGGGCGCGGGCGCCGAGCGGCTCGTTGGTGAGCGGCTGCGCGCTGCCCCCCCCCGAATCGCGCCAGCGATACGCTTGCGGAACCCCCGTCGGGTCGGCGACGAACCAGAGCTCCCCACCGGACGTCCACACCACGTCGGCGATACTGCCACCAGTCTCGAGCAGTACTGTGGCCGCATCGGGCGAATCCACCGGCCAGCGCACCAGCGCCCAATGACCGTCCACGCTCCGGCTGCCAGCCACCCAACGTCCATCGGGCGAGGGCGACACATCCTCCCACACGGCGCGACGTGGGAGAGCGGGCGCGGGCACGGTCGGGCGGCCCGAGGCGGGGCCGAGCACGATCGCAGCCAGCCGTCCGCCGCCCGCTCCGGGCGCGACCAGACGGGCGCCGTGTGTCATGCGCCGCCACGCCCGTCCCGGTACCCAGCGGTAGAGGTCGCTCCGGATCCGCCAGGGGCTCGTGAAGTCGAGCTGCGTGACCACGAGCGTGTCGCCCAGCCAGTCGTAATCCACGCCCCCGTTGACCCGGTGGGCGGCGAGTGGGCGTCCCGTTGCGGCATCGAGCACGCGCAGCATGCTCGTCCCCTTTCCATCGTCCCGCACGTACGCCACTCGCCGTCCGTCCGGCGACACGCGCGGCACCGGCTCCGTCCGGAGCCCGCTGTCGAGCACGCGCGCTACCGGGGGGGGCGGCGCCCCGCTCGTCCCAGGCAGGTCGGGTGCCGTCCCCCGCGGCCATTCGCGGCTGAGTGTGCGTCCGGGCGCGACGCGCGCCACCTGGCGCCCAACGCGGAAGGGAATGAGCTGGGCGGACGTGGCCTCCGCGAACCGGGGCACCACCGAGTCGCCCACGGCGCCGGCGAGATAATGAAGGAAGCGGCTGCCATACGCGTAGGGGACCAATCCATCCGCCCACCGGGTGAATAGCGTCGCGTTCCACGGCGACCGCGAGACACCCGCCGCACGATCCGCTCCGAGCACCTGCGTATGGAAGCTGCCCCGCACCCGTCCCGCGTTCGTGAACTTCGACTCGTAGTACGTCGCGAGCCCTTCAGTCACCCAACTCGGCTGATACTCGTTCGGGAACAGCCCCGGGGCGCGCCCGAACACGTGCTGCAGCCCGTTCCACAGCCCGCGCGAGCGGTCGAGGTGAAACACGTGGGCCAGCTCGTGCGTGGTCACGAGCCGGAGCCAGTTGTCGAAGAACAAGAGCCCGTGGTCACCCGCGGGCGGCGCGGCGAAGATGGTGATCCGGTTCGTGGGCGCGACGGTCGTGAGGCCGTTGGCGGCGTCGATGTCGTCCGCCAGGGTGATGTCCACGACGCCGCGGGGCGGGTGCAGCTCCGTGGCGAGCAACCCATAGGACCGCTCCGCCTCACGCGCCTCCAAGAGGGCGACGTCGCGGTAGGCGGGCCGGAAGTGGATGCGGAAATGGGGTGTATGTAAGGTGCGCCAAGAACCGGAGGGATCGACTTGAGCGTCAGCTCGCCCGGCGAGGATCGCAAACAGTAGAATGCGGAGTGCGGAATGCGGAATGCGGAATTGCAAGGGAAGTTCGAACCGCGGGCTCGACCTTCCACATGCATTCCGCATTCCGCATTCCACGTTCCGCACTCTTATGGCTCCTGCGCTCGCTCGCGCAAGAAGTTCTCGATCCCTCGCACTACCCCTCGCGCATATCGCCACTGTCCGACCTCGCTGGCGAGCACCGCCTCCTGCTCGGGCAGCATGATAAACAACCCTTCGGTGAGCGCCGCGGGCATCCAGGTGGGCCGTACCAGCGCGTAGTCGCCCCGGCCGATCCCGAGGTCGCGCACGCGGAACTCCGTCACGAGCGCGCGGTCCAGCTCGCGAGCCAGGCGGGTGCTCCGCGGCTGGAAGTAGTACACGCTCGTGCCCGAGTTGGTGAACGGGTTCACGCCGTCCGGCAAAGCATTGGCGTGGATGGACACGAGGACGTCGGCGTCGTGCAGCTCGGCGAAATGGGTGCGGGGGTACAGCTCGATCGGCGTCGAGTCGGTGCGCGTGAGGAACACGACCGCGCCGGCGCGCTCGAGCAGCGTTTTCGCCTTGAGCGCCACGGCCAGCGT
>DASQAM010000479.1:0-1771 GCA_035635735.1 Gemmatimonadales bacterium
CGAACACTCCGGCGCGCAACCGCCAGCGCGCACCCCGACGGCGCACTCCACAGGCCCGGTCAAAGTCCACGGCGACCCAGACCGGTTCAGCAGCCCAGGAGGCGGCTGTGGCTCTCGAAGGAGCCTCAGAGGGCATCGAACCGTCGAAGAACCCGACGCTGTCGCCGCAGCATCAGGCTTCACAATTTGAGCCCATCTCGGAGGGTGCCATTTGGCGACCGCCAATGCGCCCAGCGCTGACCGACCGCTGGCGAGCACAAAGCGTGCGCTGCTGATCGGCATGCTCGAGCGACCCGAGGGCGCGTCGGTCGCCGAGATCGGGCAGCGGCTCGGCTGGCTGCCGCACACCGTGCGCGCCGCCATGACCGGCCTGCGTCACGCCGGTCGCGAGGTGACGCGGAGCAAAGACGCCACGGGCCAATCGGTGTACCGGCTCGCTCGGGTCGAAACTGCTCCCGACCGGTGACGGCCATGGCCGCCCGACACAAGGATGCCAGCAGGGAGGCGCTCGCGCGCCTCCCCAAGCTCGACATCCACGAGCTTCGCGAGGAGTGGCGCCGTCTCTACAAAGCCGATGTTTCCCCGCATCTCAGCCGTGAGCTGGTGATCAGGGCGGTCGCATACCGGATGCAGGAAGTTGCTCTGGGCGGTCTCCGCCTGGAGCCGCAGCGCCAACTGCGCCAGATCGCAACGGAGCTGAAGCAAACCGGAGGGGCTGCGAAACGTTTCCGCCCGCAGCTGAAGCCTGGCACCCGGCTGATGCGCGAGTGGCAGGGGCGAACTTACGAGGTCGTAGTCCTCGATGACGGCTTCTCGTGGCAGGGCACCCGGTGCAACTCGTTGTCCGCGATCGCTAGAAAGATCACCGGCACGGCGTGGTCGGGTCCGCTGTTCTTCGGGCTGAAACAAAACCGATCGGCAGGCCGCCGGCCCTCGCAAGCGCCGCTTCCGATCCGCGGGATGATGGAGGGGAACGATGTCGCGGGGTGACCCGAGCCGGAAGCGCTGCGCGATCTACACCCGCAAATCCTCCGAGGAAGGGCTCGAGCAGGAGTTCAACTCGCTCCAGGCGCAGAGCGAAGCCTGCGAGGCCTATATCCGCAGCCAGCGTCACGAGGGCTGGGTATTGGCCAGAACCCGCTACGACGACGGCGGGTTCTCGGGTGGCAACATGGAGCGGCCTGCACTGCAACAGCTGCTTGCCGACATCCAGGGAGGCCGGATCGATATCATCGTCGTCTACAAGGTCGACCGGCTGACGCGCTCGCTCGCCGATTTTGCCCGACTGGTCGAGATCTTCGACGCCCAGGGCGTGTCGTTCGTGTCGGTGACCCAGCAATTCAATACCACCAGCTCGATGGGGCGGCTGACCCTCAATGTGCTGTTGTCCTTTGCCCAGTTCGAGCGGGAGGTCACCGGCGAACGGATCCGTGACAAGATCGCCGCCTCGAAGAAGAAGGGCATGTGGATGGGCGGTAACGTCCCGCTCGGCTACGACGCGAGCGAGCGCTCACTCGCCGTCAACCCTGCCGAGGCCGAGACCGTGCGTTGCATCTTCGCCCTTTATCGTGAGCTCGGCTGCGTGCGCCGGGTCAAGGAGGAGGCCGACCGCCTCGGGCTCAGAACAAAGCGCAGCACGACGGCGAGCGGCACCGAGCGCGGCGGCAGATCCTTCTCGCGCGGACACATCTACCATCTGCTGTCGAACCCCATCTACATCGGTGAGATTGCGCACAAGGGCCAGCTCTACCGCGGACAGCATCCGGCCCTG
>DASQAM010000480.1:0-10021 GCA_035635735.1 Gemmatimonadales bacterium
TCGTGTTCGAGCACGGCGGCACGCTCGACAAGTTCATGGGCGACGCGATCATGGCGTTGTGGGGCGCGCCCATGGCGCACGAAGACGACGCCGATCGCGCCATGCGCTGCGCGCTCGATCAGCTCGAGGCCCTGGAGCGGCTCAACACGAAGTGGAAAGAGCAGGGTCGCCCGGAGCTCGGCATCGGGATCGGCATCAACTTCGGGGAGGTGTTCGCCGGCAACATCGGGTCGGATCGCCGGCTGGAATACACGGTGATCGGCGACGCGGTGAACACCGCGTCGCGACTCTGCTCGAGCGCGGGGCCGAACGAGATCCTGATCTCGGAGCCGTTCTTCGCGCAGCTGAAGGGGCCCCCGGAAGTCGAGACGCTCGACCCGATTCAGGTCAAGGGGAAATCGAAGAAGGTCCCGGTCTACCGGGTGAAGCGGTAAGGCACCCCGAACCGCTCGAGCAGCTCGAGCGCCAGCCGCAGCGGCAGGCCCATCACTCCGAAGAAGTCGCCGCGGACTCCCTCGACCAGCGCCGCACCCTTGCCCTGGATCGCGTAGGCGCCGGCCTTGTCGAGCGGCTCCCCGGTCGCGACGTAGGCGACGATCTGGGCGTCCGTAAGCGGTCGGAATGTCACGTCGGTCACGTCGAGCGCGTGCTCCACCCGCCCATCCAGCGCCACCGCGACGGCCGTCATTACCTGGTGCTTCCGCCCTTCGAGCTGCCGCAGCATGTCGGCCGCTTCCTCGGGGTTCGCCGGTTTCCCGAAAATCCTGCCCCGCAGCACCACCGTCGTGTCGGCCGCGAGCACGACGGCCCCCCGCTCGCGCCGTGCCACCGTCGTCGCTTTTTCTCGGGCCAGCCGCGTCACATATCCCTCGGCTTGCTCGGCCGGCCCGAGGCTCTCATCCACCTCGGGCGGCACCACGCGAAACTCGAGCCCGATCATCTCGAGCAGCTGGCGTCGGCGCGGGGATCCGCTCGCCAGGACGATCATTTCTCGAGGATCAGGGTGACGGGTCCGTCATTCACGAGCTCCACTTCCATCATGGCCCCGAACTCTCCCGTGGCGACCTGCACCCCGCTCCCTGCTCCCCGCTCCCGAATCAGCGCGACAAACCGGTCGTACAGCGGGACCGCGAGCTCCGGCGGCGCCGCGTCGATGAAACTGGGACGCCGGCCCTTCTGCACGTCGCCGTACAGCGTGAACTGGGACACCACCAGCACCGCCCCGTGTACGTCCGCGAGTGCAAGGTTCATCTTGCCCTCGGCGTCCCCGAACACCCGCAGGCCGAGCAGCTTGTCCGCCATCCAGCCAAGGGTGTCGTCGGTGTCGGTGGGCGCAAACCCGACCAGTATGACGAATCCCACGCCGATCTTGCCGACCGATTTCCCACCGATGCGGACTTCGGCTCGTGAGACACGCTGGAGGACGACCCTCACTCCACCGTCACCGACTTCGCGAGATTCCGCGGTTGGTCCACGTTACAGCCTCGGCGCACCGCGATGTAGTACGCCAGGAGCTGCAGCGGCAGCACGGTGAGCACGGGCGTCAGCAAGTCGAGCGTCTCGGGCACTTCGATCTTGTGGTCGGCCAGCTTCGACAGCCCCGAGTCTCCTTCTGTAACCACGGCGAGCACGCGGCCGCCGCGCGCCTTCACCTCTTCCACGTTGGACACGACCTTCTGGTATACCGCGTCTTTGGGCGCGAGGAAGACCACCGGCATCAGGTCATCGATCAGCGCGATCGGGCCGTGCTTCATCTCGGCCGCGGGGTAACCCTCTGCGTGGATGTAGGAGATCTCCTTGAGCTTGAGGGCCCCTTCGAGCGCCACCGGAAAGTTGTAGCCGCGGCCGAGGTACAGGACGTTGCTCGCCCGCATCATCCGCTCGGCGATCCGCTCCACCTCCGGCGCCTTCGCCAGCACCCGCTCCACCAGCTCCGGGAGCCGGCCGAGCCCGCGCACGACCTCGCGCCCCTGGAGGATGGAAAGCGAGCGCAGCCGGCCCATCTTGAGGGTGAGGAGCGCGAGCGCCGCGATCTGGCTGGTGAACGCCTTCGTCGACGCGACGCCGATTTCGGGGCCGGCGTGCAGGTAGATCCCGCCGTCCACTTCGCGCGCGATGGTGGAGCCCACGACGTTTACCAGACCGAGCGTCCGGGCGCCGCGCCGCTTGGCCTCCCGGAGGGCCGCGAGCGTGTCCGCCGTTTCGCCGGACTGCGAGATCCCCACGACGAGCGTCCGCTCGTCCACGATCGGGTTGCGGTAACGGAACTCGGAGGCGTACTCGACCTCGGATGGGATGCGCGCCAGCTCCTCCATCATGTATTCACCGATCAGCGCCGAGTGCCACGAGGTACCGCAGGCGGTGAACACGATGCGGTTCACCTGCAGCAGCTGCTCGTCGCTGATGTTCAGGCCACCGAGCCGCGCCGTGCCGTCCTCCTCGAGCAGCCGCCCGCGTAGCGTGTTCCGCAGACTCTCGGGCTGCTCCAGGATCTCCTTGAGCATGAAGTGCGCGTGCCCGCCGCGCTCGATGGTGGCGAGGTCCCAGTCCACGCGCGTGACCGCTTTTTCCTTCTCCACCGTGTCGAGATCGAGGATGCGGTAGTCGGAGGGCCGAATGACCGCGATCTCGCCATCGTCCAGGTAGACCACCGAGCGCGTATGGGACAAGACGGCCGAGGCGTCGGAGGCGACGAAATTCTCCCCCGCACCGATGGCCACGAGCAGCGGAGAGCCGCGCCGTGCGGCCACGATCGTGTCGGGCTCCCGCGTCGACACCACCGCGATACCGTAGGTGCCCTCGACCTGGTGCAGCGCGCCCGCCACTGCTTCGACCATCGAGCCGGCGCTCGCGAGCAGCTCCTCGACCAGGTGCGAGAGCACCTCCGTGTCGGTCTCGGAGCGGAATACGTGACCGCGCTTCCCGAGCGCGGTGCGCAGCACGCCGGCGTTCTCGATGATGCCGTTGTGGACCAGCGCCAGGGTGCCGCCACAGTCGGTGTGCGGGTGTGCGTTGACGGTGTTGGGCGCGCCGTGCGTGGCCCAGCGCGTGTGGGCGATCCCGGTGTGCCCGACGGGGAGGTTGGTGCCGAGCGCCTTCTCGAGCACGCCGATCTTCCCCGCGGCCTTGTGGACATCGATGCGGCCGTCCTCGATCAGCGCGAGCCCTGCGGAGTCGTACCCGCGGTACTCGAGCCGCCGCAGTCCCTCGAGCAGGAGCGGTGCCGCTTGCCGCGGCCCCGTGTAGCCTACGATGCCGCACATATGCGTCGTGCCTCGTCCACGAGTTCTTGAGCCCCCCCGTCGGCGCCGGATGGCGCCTCGGCGATCAGCCGGATGATCGGCTCGGTGTTCGACGGTCGCACGTGAAGCCAGCGGTCCCGCCACGCAAGCCGCAGTCCATCCTGCGTATCCGCTCGTGCGTCGGGGAAGCGGCGCTGCAGCTCCGCGTACACGCGCGTGAGCCCCTGCTCCCTGCTCCCTGCTCCCCGCTCCACTTTGGCCTTGACGATCGTGTAGCGCGGCGCGGCCGCGACGAGCTCGCTGACCCGCTTGCCGCTGCGAGCGAGCAGCGTGAGCAGTAACCCGGCGGCAACCGGGGCGTCGCGGCCCGCATGCAGGGCCGGGTACATCACCCCCCCATTCCCCTCCCCTCCGATGACAGCCTTGAGACGCAAGATGGCGCGCGCGACGTGGACTTCGCCGACCGGCGTCCGAACGACCTCCGCTCCGCACTCCCGGGCCGCATCCTCCACGACCAGGCTCGTCGAAAGGTTGCAGACCACGACACGTTGCCCGTTTCCCTGTTCCCGTTTTCCGCCGAGCACCGCTCTTACCGCGAACGCGAGGGTATAGTCCTCCCCGATCGGCGTGCCGCTCTCGTCCACGATCGCCAGCCGGTCGACGTCGGGATCTACGGCGATGCCGAGCGCGGCGCCGGCACGCGTGACGAGGGTCGAAAGCCCGCCGAGGTTTTCCGGGACCGGCTCCGGGGAGCGGGGAAAGCGCCCGTCGGTCTCGAGGTTGATACCTGCGACCTCGCAGCCCAGGCGCTCGAGCAGCGCGCGCATGACCGGCCCTCCCGCGCCCCGCACGGCGTCGAGCGCCACCGTGAACTTCCGCTTCCGGATCCGCTCGACATCGATCGCCGGCAGCTTGAGTACGGCGTCGAGGTGGCGCTCCACCGCCCCCTCGTCCGTCGTAACCTTCCCCGTCCTCCCTCCTCCTCCCCCGTCCTCCCCCACCAGCTCCTGCACCCGCGCGCCATCCGCTCCGTCCAGGAAGATCCCGTCGGGGCCGATGAACTTCAGGGCATTCCACTCTATTGGGTTGTGACTTGCCGTAATCGCGATCCCGCCGCCGGCCGCATGGTGCTCAACCGCCAGTTGCACCGTGGGTGTCGGCACCAGACCGACTTTCACGACGGCGCACCCCACGGAACCCAGGCCGTCGACCACCGCCCGCTCGAACGCCGGCCCCGACTCCCGGGCATCCCGTCCGACGACCACTACTGGCTTCCGCCCCTTCGCCCAGCGGCCGAAGGCCCTCGCGTAGCGCCCGACGACCTCGTCGGTCAGGTCCTTCCCCACGATGCCTCTGATGCCCGAGACACCGACCATCAACGTGTCGGTCATGTCGACAATTTAATCCGGTGGGGCTGAGCGGCGGTGTGCGTCCGGAGGCGAGGGGAGATGGAGCGGCCGGACCTCGGGCGTGGTCACCGGGAGGGCCGACGGGTCGGGGAAGGCGGCGAGGAACGCCTCGACGGCAGGCGGATGGAACTGGGTTCCTCGCCCCTCCTCGAGCTCCTGCAGTGCCTTCTGCACCGACAGGGCGGGCCGGTACGGGCGGACGCTCGTCATCGCGTCGAACGAGTCGGCCACCCCCACGATCCGCACTTCGAGCGGGATCTGGTCGCCCTTCAGGCCGTCCGGGA
This sequence comes from Gemmatimonadales bacterium, assembly GCA_035635735.1. GTDB lineage: Bacteria > Gemmatimonadota > Gemmatimonadetes > Gemmatimonadales > GWC2-71-9 > AG41. The sequence continues at coordinate 4,936 of DASQAM010000480.1, forward strand.
ACCCTTTGCCGTCGAGCCGCTCGTGGTGCGAGCGAACGATGGCGATCGCCGTGGGCACGTCGCGCATCAGGGGCGCCAAGATCCGGGCCCCGATGACCGGGTGCTCCATGATGTGCCGGTATTCGGCGTCGGTGAGCTTCCCCGCCTTGTGCAGCACGGCTTCGGATACGCCGATCTTGCCGATGTCGTGCAGCTCGGCGCCGAGGGCGATCGCGTCCATCACCGCCTGCGACAGCCCCATCTGGCGCCCAATCCGCGCCGAGTAGTCGGCGACGCGCACCGAGTGGCCGCTGGTGTAGGGGTCCTTCTCTTCCAGGAAGTGCACCAGCGCCTGCAGCCGTTCGAGCGACAGCTCCTCGATCCGGCGCGCCTGCTCCTGGACGCGCTCTTCCAGGGTGCGCCGGTAGTCCTCCACTTCCATTTTGAGGCTCCGCTTGTCCAGCGCCTGCATCACCCGGGCGCGCACCTCGTCCAGGTGAAACGGCTTGGCGACGTAGTCGAGCGCCCCCAGCTGCAGGCACGCGACGGCGCTCTCCACTTCCGCCACGGCCGTCACGACGATGACCGCCGTCGTGGGCCAGCGCGCGATGATCTCGCGCAGCAGCGTGACCCCGTCCATCTGGGGCATGCGCAGGTCGGAGATGACGAGCGGCACGGGGTCCTGCTGCAGCATCTCCAGCGCCTCGGTGCCGGATCCCGCCTCCGCGCAGCTGAACCCCTCGCCCTCGAGCAATCGCACCAGGACCCGGCGGAGCCGCGGCTCATCGTCCACGACCAAGCATTTGAGCGCGTTCGGCTGGGGCATCGTGCGCTTAACGTAAAGGTCGCTTGCTCGGCTGGGAAGGCGCCCTTACGTTCCCGCCATGACGCAAGCGTCGGCTGACGACCTGAAACGCCGCTTCGGAACGCGCGCCGTGCACGCCGGCCACATCCCCGACCCGCTCGCGGGCGCGGTGATGACGCCCATCTATCAGACGTCGACCTACATCCAGGAGGGTCTGGGCCGACACAAGGGCTACGAGTACGCGCGCACGCGCAACCCGACGCGTGAAGTCCTGGAGCGGAACGTCGCGGCGCTCGAGGGCGGCCGCCACGGCTTCGCCTTCGCCTCGGGGCTCGCCGCCCTGGACGCGGCGCTCAAGCTGCTCTCCGCGGGCGATCATGTGGTGAGCGGCGAGAACCTGTACGGCGGCTCCCACCGCCAGATGACGCTGGTCTGGGCGCGCCTGGGACTCGAATTCACGTTCGTGGATGCCGCAGAGACGGCACACATCGCCGCCGCGGTCACGCCACGGACCAAAATGGTCTACGCCGAGACGCCCACCAACCCGATGATGCGGCTGTGCGACCTCGCGGCCGCGGGGGAGATCGCGCGCCGTGCCGGCGCCCTGTTCGTCGTCGACAACACGTTCGCCACGCCATACTTCCAGCGGCCGCTCGAGCTGGGGGCGGACGTCGTGCTGCACTCGACCACCAAGTATCTGAACGGGCACAGCGACATGGTGGGCGGGATGCTGGTGGCGAACCAGGATGACCTCGCCGAACGGATCGGCTTCGTGCAGAACGCGGTCGGCGCGGTACCCGGACCGTTCGACTGCTGGCTCGCGCTCCGGGGCACCAAGACGCTCGCGCTGCGGATGCGGCAGCACGATGCCAACGGCCGTCGTATCGCCGAGTGGCTCACGAAACACCCCAAGGTCGAGCGGGTCTACTATCCGGGGCTGCCGTCTCATCCGCAGCACGAGCTCGCCTGCCGGCAGATGAAGGGGTTCGGCGGCATGATCTCGATCGAGCTCGGGTCCGTGGAGCGAGCCAAGCGGTTCGTGGAGCACACCCGCATCTTTGCGTTCGCCGAATCGCTCGGCGGCGTCGAGAGCCTGGTCGGGCATCCTGCGTCGATGACCCATGCGAGCGTGCCGCCCGAGATGCGACGCGCCATGGGGCTCACCGATAGTCTGGTGCGGCTGTCGGTGGGAATCGAGGAGGTCGAAGACTTGATCGCCGACTTGGAACAGGCGCTGGCGGCCGCCGGGTGACCGCGCGCGTTAGTGCGGGGGCGCAGTATGCTGCTCCCCTACCATGCCGAAACTCGACGAAGGTGAGCTGTCGTAGTGGGGATCTATCCCTGTTAGGAGCATCATATGACTGAGTCCACCCTGCCGGCCGCGCGCCCACGCAAGATCCTCACCCAAATCGCGCCCGTGACGTGGGAGCACCCCGCCGACCGCGCCGCGCTGCAGACGCTCCGCTCCGTTCCGGGCTTCGACCAAGTCGTAAAGAAGGTCGTCGGCTTCTTGGGCGAACGCGGCATCCGGCTGCTGTTCCAGGCCAACGCCGTCCGCGTTGGTCCGACGCAATTCCCGCGAATGAACGCTCTCTACACCGATATCCTCACGTCCCTTGACTGGTCAGAGCGGCCCGAGCTGTTCGTGTCGCAGACCCCGTTCGTGAACGCGGGCGCCTACGGGATGGACCGTCCGTTCATCGTGATCAACTCCGGCGCGCTGAACCTGCTCGACGACGACGAGATGCGCGTCCTGCTCGGTCACGAGGTCGGGCACGTGATGAGTGGTCACGCGCTGTATCACACGATCCTCGTGCTCATCGTGTTCGTCGGCATGAACTTCCTCCCGTTCTTGGCGGGGATCATCCTCGCTCCCATCCAGTTCGCCCTGCTGGAGTGGTATCGGAAGAGCGAGCTCTCGTCCGATCGTGCGGGCCTCCTGGCGGCTCAGGATCCGACTGCTTCGATGCGGATGTTCCTGAAAATGGCGGGCGGCGGCGACATGAAGCAGATGGATCTCAATGCGTTCCTCCAGCAGGCGAAGGAGTATGAGGAAACGGGAGGAGCACTGGACCGCATGTTCAAAATCATCAACACCCTGCCCCAATCGCACCCCTTCAACACCCTGCGGGCCGCCGAGCTGCAACGCTGGATCGAGGAGGGTCACTACGATCGCGTGCTGCGCGGCGAGTACACCCGCCGCGGGCCCGACGCAGAGCAGCGACCGATCGACAAGGACATCGACGACGCCCGCGACCACTACATGAAGGAAGCGAAGGCCGTCGTGAACGACGTGGTGGACACCGCCAAGCGGGCCGCCCAGGCGTTCACGGACGCGTTCAATAAGAAGACGTGAGAGTCCTGGTCGTCGGGGGAGGCGGCCGCGAGCACGCACTCTGCTGGGCGCTGAAGCGCGACTTCCCCGACGCGGGAGTCTTCGCGGCTCCCGGCAACCCCGGCACCGCCCAGCTCGGCACCAACCTCCCGCTTTCAGCCGGCGCGACCGCCGATCTCGTCGCCGCGGCCCGCGAGCACCAGATCGATTTCACCATCGTGGGCCCGGAAGTGCCGCTCGCCGCCGGGCTCGCGGACGCGCTGCGCGAGGCGGGGCATGCCGTGTTCGGACCGAGCGCCGCCGCCGCGCGCATCGAGGCGTCCAAGGCGTTCGCGAAAGAGCTGATGCGCCGGGCCCGGATCGCCACGGCGGCGAGCCAAACCTTTACGGCGCTCGACCCCGCCCTCGCCTACATCAAACGCCACGCCGAGCCGCTGGTCGTGAAGGCGTCGGGCCTCGCGGCAGGAAAGGGTGCGGTGGTGTGCGCCCGGCGCACCGAGGCCGCGCGCGCGGCGCGCGCGATGCTGGCCGAAGCGGCGTTCGGGGATGCCGGCCGGGAGATCGTCATCGAGGACTTCTTGAAGGGCGAGGAGCTGTCGGTACTGGCCCTCACCGACGGCGCACAGCTCCTCCTGCTCCCCGCGGCCCAGGACCACAAGCGGCTGGGCGAGGGCGACACCGGCCCCAACACTGGCGGCATGGGCGCCTATTGCCCGGTGGGCATCGCCACGGCGGGGATGCTCGAGCGGGTGCGGCGCGAGGTCCTCGAGCCGGCGATCCGCGAGCTGGCGGCGCAGGGCGCCCCCTTCCAGGGTGTGCTGTATGCCGGACTGATGCTGGCGGCCGACGGCACGCTCGCCGTGCTCGAGTTCAACAGCCGCTTCGGCGACCCCGAGGCCCAAGCGTTGCTCCCGCTGCTGCCCGGCGTCACGCGTCACCTGGCGGACATCGCCCGCGGAAGCTGGCAGCCGCGCGAGACGACCCTGCCGGCCTCGCGCGCCGCTGTGGCCACGGTGCTGGCGGCGTCCGGGTATCCCGAGAGGCCGGAGCTGGGCGCGGCAATCGTCGTGCCGCGCGATCTCGAGCCCGGGACGCTGGTGTTTCACGCGGGCACCGAGCGCGACCCGGAAGGCGGGCTCCGGGTGCACGGCGGGCGCGTGCTCACGGTCACCGGCCTGGGAGACACGGTCGTCGAGGCCGCCCGACGCAGCACCGACGCGTGCGAGCTCATCACGTTTCCGGGAAAGACGTACCGGCGCGACATCGCGTGGCGGGAAACCAGGGAGGCCCGTGCCGGAGCTGCCCGAGGTTGAGACGATCGTCCGGGAGCTCGCCCCGCGGCTCGAGGGCTACCGGATCGCGCGGGCGCGACTGGCCAAGACGGACGTGTTGCGCCGGGTGTCGAAGCCGCGTCTGCTCCGCACCCTCCGAGGCAACACCATCGAGGAAGTGATCCGCCGCGCGAAACACGCGGTGTTCCGCTTGTCGAGCGGCCACCGCCTGATCGTGCAACCCCGCATGACAGGCTCGCTGGTGGTGTACGACCGCGCCCTCACGCGCGATGAGGCCAAGTACGCGGTGCTCACCTGCACCATCGACGACGGCCGCCTGCTGGTCTACCGCGACGTGCGGCGGCTTGGCACGCTGTGGCTGCTCGACGAACGGGGGTGGGGCGACTACACCCGCCGCATCGGCCCCGAGCCGCTCGAAGAGACGTTCACGCCGTTCGTGTTTGCCGAGCGGCTCAAAGGCACGCGGGCGGCGATCAAGAAGGCGATCATGGACCAGCGCCGCGTCGCCGGCGTCGGCAATATCTACGCAAACGAAGCGCTGTTCGAGGCGGGGATCGATCCGTCGAAGCCCACGAACAAGCTGTCCCTCGATGAGTTCGCCCGCCTGCATGCCGCAGTGACCGGCGTGCTCGGGCGGGCCGTGCAATCGTCGGGGACGACGGTGCGTGACTACCG
>DASQAM010000481.1:0-4051 GCA_035635735.1 Gemmatimonadales bacterium
CGTCCGCGCGAAGCCGAAGGCGTGCTCGCAGGCCATGCCCACCACATACAGCACCAGGCAGTTGCCGATCAGGTGATCCCAGCCGGCGTGCAGGAAGGTCGCGCTCTCGAGGCGCCACCACTCGCCGGCGAGCACGCGGTCACGCACCAGGGCACCCGCCTCCACGATGCTTTCACGGTTCGCGAGCGCCCCGGCGGCGAGCTCCCATGCGAACAGCGCCACGTTTGCGGCGATGAGCAAGAGGATGAGCGGCGGGGCGGCACGCATGCCGCGCTCGAAATCGACGCGGCTGTCGCTCCCCGTCGCGAGCATGTCGGGCGTGATGAGGATCGGCTGTTCCCGCTCGTCGCTCACCGCCGCTCACCGGTGTCGAGCATCACGCCGAGCGCGAGCGCCACCCGGCGGTCGAGGACGCGGGCCCCGTCCGCCTTGAGATCGAGGACGTAGCGGTCGAGCAGCGTGAACTTGCGGTTGAACTCGCCCACCACGTCCTCCGAGCCGTCGCGCACGATGATGAAGTTGGTTCGCAGCAGGCCGAACAGAGGCCCGAGGAGCCGGCGCAGCAGCGAAAGGATGATGGAGTCTTCTTTCGCTACGTACAGCGTCGTGCCGTCCGGCGCCTTCACGTACCAGCGTTTCCGGATGATGTTGTACAGGTAGTTCTTCCACAGGAGCGCCAACGTGCGCCCGGCCCGGTCGCGCACGGTGTAGGTGGCCGTGATCGGCTGCCACTTCCGGTCCTGCAGCACCTCGAGCAGCTTGTCGCGCTTCGACTGGTCGCGATAGAAGGTGACGTGCCGCTTGGCGGACAGGCCGACTCCGACGGCGATCAAAGCCACGATAGCGCCGATCACGGCGAGCGCGACCAGGACGCCCTCGAACGCCGTGCCCTTGGCCATGTCCGCGAGCATCCCGAACCCCACTCCCACGACGCCCGCGGCGGCGAACGCCGCGAGCAGCGCTCCGAGATTGCGCAACAGGTGCGCCGGGCGCTCGACGAACACGATTTTCGTTCCCTGCTCGTCCGCCACGTCGTACTTTTCGGAGATCCGCAGCAGCTGTTGTCGCAGGAGAAAGACGTCGCGGTCGAACACCGGGTCCGCCTGAGGCTTCACGGCAGTGGCGGGCACCACGCCGGGTACCCGGTTCTCGCGCCCACACTGGGGACATTTGACCAGCCTGCCGGCGAACTCGTCCTTGAGCTCGTATGAGGTCCCGCATTGGCAGGTCACGCGGACGGCCACGGTTGCCTCCGTTCGGGAGTGCCCCAATCTAAGGCTTGACAGGGAAGCGGTCACGAGGAGATTCGCCTCGCCCTACAAGGAGACCGCGATGCGACCCCGTTTCGCCCTGTTCGCCACACTCGCCGTTGCGATGCCTGCCTGGGCGCAGGTGTCCCGGACCGCGCAGGCCGCGCCGCCGGTGCTCATCAAGGCGGGCCGCCTTATCGACGGGCGATCCGATGCGCCGCAATCGGGCGTCGGCATCCTGATCGAAGGCGACCGCATCAAGGCCGTCGGCCCGCTGGCTCAGGTCCAGGCGCAGGCGAAGGGTGCCCGTGTGATCGATCTGTCCCAGATGACGGTGCTGCCGGGACTCATCGACACGCACACGCACCTGCTGCTCCAGGGCGACCCCACGGCGGAGTCCTACAACGAGCAGCTACTGTACCAGTCGACCCCGTATCGCGCGATTCTCGCCGCCAGGAACGCGAGGATCGCACTCGAGCACGGGTTCACCACCATCCGCGACCTCGAGACCGAGGGTGCGATGTACGCGGATGTGGACGTGAAGCGCGCGGTCGATCGGGGCGAAATTCCCGGACCGCGCATCTTCGCGTCGACTCGGGCCATGGCGCCCACCGGCATGTACCCCATCGTGTCCGACAACTGGGAGCTGGAGCTGCCGCACGGCGTGCAGCCGGTGGACGGCGTGGAGGGCGCACGGCTGGCCGTCCGCGAGCAGGTGGCTCACGGCGCCGACTGGATCAAGTTCTACAGTGATCGCCGCTACTATTTCGGGCCCGCCCCGGACTCGGTGCTCCACAGCTGGGTCAACTTCACGGACGACGAAGCGCGCGCCATCGTGGACGAGGCGCACCGTCTGGGCCGGAAAGTGGCTGCCCACGCGATCGGATCGGACGGGATCGCGGCGGCGCTCCGCGCGGGCGTGAACACCATCGAGCACGGCGACGGCATGACGGATTCGCTGCTCGACGTTCTCGTTGCGAAGGGCGTGTATTGGGTGCCGACCGTCACGGTGGCCTACTACGTCGCGGGGCCGCGCAGCGGCGTGTGGGGACCGATGGTGGAGCACCAACGCCGGGCGTTCACCCGGGCGCTCAAGAAGGGCGTCCGGATCGTGTTAGGAACGGATGTCGGCGGATTTCCCTGGACCGAGCTCAATCAGGCGAAGGAGTTCGAGTACTACGTGCAGTATGGCATGACCCCGATGCAGGCGATCAAGTCTGGAACGTCGCTCGCGGCCGAGCTGCTGGGCCAACGGGATCTGGGTGTCGTCGCCCCCGGCGTCTATGCGGACCTGGTTGCGGTGGCCGGGGACCCGTTGAAGGATGTCGCGGAACTGTCGCGCGTGCGATTCGTTATGAAGGGCGGGGTCACTTATCTTTTGCCATAGTGCGGCGCGCGCTCGAGACTAGCCTTGCTCTGTTGTTCGGCGCCGTCGGGCCGCTTGTGGGGCAGTTCACCCCACCCGGTACCGGCGGCGTCGCGGTGTTGGCGGGCGCGCTCAAGCAGCTCGGCGCGAACAAGCGCGTCCTGATGATCGGCGCTCATCCCGACGACGAGTACTCGGATCTCGTCGCGCTGTTCGCGCGAGGGATGGGCGCGCAGGTCGCCTACCTGTCGCTCAGCCGCGGCGAGGGCGGGCAGAACCTCATCGGTCCCGAGCTCGGCCCCGAGCTCGGTATCATCCGCTCAGAAGAGCTGCTCGCCGCCCGGCGGATCGACGGCGCCCGCCAATTCTTCACCCGCGCCTACGACTTCGGGTATTCCAAGACTCTGGACGAAGCGCTGCGGCTCTGGCCCCGCGACTCGGTCCTCAAGGACGTGCTCGACGTGGTGCGGCGCTTCCGCCCGCAGATCATCGTGTCCGTGTTCTCCGGGACGCCGCGCGACGGGCACGGCCAGCATCAGGTAGCCGGTCTGGTCGCGCGCCAGGCGTTCGAGGCGCTGCGCGACTCGAGCTGGGGACCGGTGAAGCTGTACCGCTCCCTGTACTCCGATACCGCCAGCGCGACGCTCCGGCTCGATGCGGGATTGCTCGACCCCGTGGCGGGTCGATCCTACCACCAGATCGCCATGGCGGGCCGGAGCCAGCACCGCTCACAGGACCAAGGGCAGCTCGAGGAACCGGGGCCGAGGATCGACCGGCTCGCGTTCATCGAGTGGCGGGATCGGGGCCGCGGGACAAAGGATGGAGACGGTCTCTTCGCCGGGGTGGATACGCTGTTCCCGGGCAAGGCGCGCTATGCCGGGTTGATCGATTCGGCGCGCGCGCAGCTCAACCCCACACGGCCCGACGCGATTGCACCCCTGCTCGCCCGCGCCCTGCGTGAGCTCGGCGCCGCGGATTCCGGGCAAGAGGCGATTCTGGAGCAGGCGCTCGCCGCAGCTGCGGGCGTGGTGATCGACGGGGTCGCGGACGACGGCATCGTGATTCCCGGTGAACGCGTCCAGGTGGAGACGAGCGTGTGGAACGCCGGGGATGCAGGCGTCACGCTCGACGGGATTGAGCTGGGCACGCCGGTCGGGTGGAAGGTCGAGCGGCTCGACGCCATGAGCTCCCCGGTGCCGACGGGAACTCTCGCTACGCGTCGCTTCGCGGTCACGGTGGCGGCCGATGCGCCACGGTCGCAAGCGTACTTCCTGCGGCGACCATTCGTCGGCGCCCTGTACGACTGGAGCGGCGTGCCGGCCGCGTGGCGGGGATTGCCGTTCGAGCCCCCGCCCGTGCAAATGACCGTGCGGCTGACGATCGCGGGCCAACCGCTGACGCTGTCCCACGAGGTGGTGTACCGCTATCGGGATCA
>DASQAM010000482.1:0-6605 GCA_035635735.1 Gemmatimonadales bacterium
TCGGAGCTGATGTAGTAATCGCGATCCGTGGTCGATTCCTCTTCGAGCTCGTCGACCAGGAAGCGCAGCTCCTCGTCGCTGATGGTGCCGAGGGGCTCGTTGGTGAGCTTGTCGCGAAGCTCGATCATGGTCGGCGCCCGCGCGCGGCTCAGCCCGCGAGCCCCAGGGGATCCAGGCCCTTCCCCAACGTGAAGCTCGCGCCGACGGCACCGACTACCGCCGTCTTACGGGTGAGCCCGATGATCTCGCGCAGGCGGTACGTCGCTTCGATCCCGGTGCAGTGCGCGCCCAACAGATACGACACTCCGAGCTCACGCAGCTTGCCGGCCGTCCAGGCCACCTGCGCATCCGTTGCCGCGAACAGGTGGAGGCCGCCGATCACGGCGTGAACCGGGGCGGGCCGCAGGAACGACCGCGCGTACTCCGCGGTGTTGACGACCCCCGCGTGCCCGCACCCGGTGATGATGATCAAGCCATCCTTCGTGTCGACCACTACCGAGGCGTCCTCCGGGATCGAATCCTCCGCCGGGCCATCCGGGCCCTGCAGCAGCAACCCCTTCGGCCAGTTGCGCTCCTGATAGGGGCGCGGGACGGGCCCGGTGAACCAGACCCCCGGCATCAGCTCGGTGGGGCGACCGTGCTGAACGAACGACCCGCCGCTCGCCTCGTAATCGGCGCGCAGCGGCAACAGGCCGTTGGCTTCGTGGCCGTCGGGCGTGAGGCGGCTCTGAAAAATCGCGGGAGCGACGTGGGCGCGGGCCAGCGCGGCCGGGTTGCGCTTCGCCAGCTCCCGTCGCAGCGTGACCAACCCGCCTACATGGTCGGCGTGATTGTGCGTCAGCACGACGTCGGTCACGGTGGAGAGATCGAGACCGAGCTCCTGCGCATTTCGAAGGACCGTCTCGGGTCGAGCACCGGTGTCGATCAGGAGGCGGCGACCGTCGACCTCGAGAAGCGCCGCGAACCCCCACTCGCCGATGCCGTGCTCGGGGTTGCCCGAGAGCATCGTGGAGAGGATGGTGACGCGGACGGCGCTCGCGAGTGTTGGGTGACGCGTCGGTGGCGCCGTGCTCGTCGTAATCGGGGCGAGGAGGAAGAAACCGAGGGTGACTGGGAGGGTCCGCCGCATGATAGCACTCCTGTGGGTGCCTTCATACTGCGCGCCAGTTCTGGCCTCCGCCAGTCTCCACGCCGCCGGCTGAGTCCGGCAGCTCCCCCAACCGTCGCTCGAGAAACCGCCGCTCCGGCTCCTGCTGCGTGAGGCGGAGGGCCCGCTCGTAAGCCGCCCGGGCCTCGGACGTTCGCCCCAGGCGCCGGCACAGATCCGCCCGTGCCGAGTGTGCCAGGTAGTAGTCTGCGAGATCCCCGCGTGCCAGGATGGCGTCGATCAGGGTAAGGCCCGCGAGGGGGCCATCGCGCATCGCCACCGCGGCGGCGCGGTTCAACTCGACCACGGCCGACGGGTCCGCTCGCGCCAGCACGTCGTATAGCCCGACGATCTGAGCCCAGTCCGTGGTGCCGGCGGCGGGGGCTTCGGCATGGACCGCGGCGATGGCCGCCTGGAGCGTGTAGGGGCCGAAGCGGCGCGACGACAACGCCCGTTGCACCAGGTCGCTCCCCTCGGCAATCAGCTCACGGTTCCAGAGCGCGCGGTCCTGGTCGCCCAGCAGGACGAGCTCGCCCGCTGGCGACGTGCGCGCGGCGCGTCGCGATTCGTGCAACAGCATCAGCGCCAACAGCCCCAGCGCCTCGGGCTCCGCCAGCAAGTCGATGAGCAGGCGTCCCAGACGGATCGCCTCGCCCGAGAGGTCGGGCCGCGTCAGCGATGTCCCCGCAGACGCGGAATACCCCTCGTTGAACACGAGATAGATCACGTGCAGCACGGTGTCGAGCCGCCCCGGCAGATCGCCTCGCGCCGGCACCTCATAGGGAATGCGCGCGTCCCGAATCTTCGCCTTGGCGCGCACGATCCGCTGGGCCACCGTGGAAGGACCGGTGAGAAAGGCGCGGGCGATCTCCTCGGTCGTGAGGCCGCAGACCTCACGTAAGGTCAGCGCTACCTGCGCATCCGGCGGCAGGGCCGGATGGCAGCAGGTGAAGATCAACCGCAGCCGATCGTCCTCGACACTCTCCTCGTCGCGGGCGGCGGGGTCGCCTGCGTCGACGTCCAATTGGCGGGCGATCTCCTCCAACGACGCGTCGAACCGGGCGCGGCGGCGTATGCTGTCGATCGCCTTGAAACGGCCGGCCGACACGAGCCACGCCCGGGGATTGGCGGGCACGCCATCCCGCGGCCACCGCTCCACGGCTGCTGTGAAGGCGTCGTGCAGCGCTTCCTCGGCGAGGTCGAAGTCGCCGAGCAGGCGGATCAAGGTGGCGAGGACGCGACGAGAGTCGGAGCGATAGACGGCGTCCACCATGTCGCGTACCGCCGTCTCGTGGGCCGCGTCCCCGCTCACGGGTTACTGTTGGTTGAACACCATGATCGGCCGCACCTCGACGCTCCCCAGGCGCGCCGACGGGATCTTCGAAGCCACCTGGATGGCATCGTTCAAGTCCCTGGCATTGATGAGGTAGAACCCGCCCAACTGCTCCTTCGTCTCGGCGAAGGGACCGTCGGTGGTGGACAGCTTGCCGTTCCGGATCCGAACGGTCGTAGCCGTCTGAATCGGCTGCAGCGCCTCCCCGGCGACGTAATGGCCGCTCTTTTGGATTCCCTCGGTGAAGGCGTAGTACTCGCCCATGAACGCGTCCGACTCGCTCTTGGACATGGCGCCGACCTTCTTCTCCTCATCGTAAATCAGGCAGAGGTACTTCATAACGTCCTCCCGAATCGTGGTGGAACAGTTGTGGACACCAGATAGTCGTTCGGGGGAGGCGGTAATCGACACCGGTGAAGCATCAAATCTAGCGCGCGCACGGGCGCGAGGCTCGGGGCGCCTTGCGCCGTTCCGTGGTCTCCGCGATCATGCGACACGATCACTGCCATGACCACCTCCCACGTCGCCGCGACCGTTCCGCTTCCGCCGCCGGTAGCCCGGCCCCAAGACGCGCAGCTGCGCCAAGACGTGCGTTGGCTGGCGGCGACGCTAGGTCGCGTCGTCGGCCGCCTGGCGGGTGAAGACACATTCCGCGCGGTCGAGGAGTTGCGTCGGGCTTGCCGCGCCCGACGGCTGGGCGTCCCGGGGGCACCGGACCTGGACGCGCTGCTCGCGCGGACCCGCGCCCTGCCACCGGAGACGGCGCGCCTCACGGCCCGTGCGTTCACGGTGTTCTTCATTCTCATCAACGCCGCGGAACAGGCCCATCGAGTCCGACGGTCGCGCCAGGACGACCTGGCCGCAGCGCAGCGCGGATCGGTGCGCTGGTCGCTGCGCCGCCTGCGTGAGGCCGGCCATGGAGCCGAGGAGGTCGCGCGGGCCCTGCTCACGCTCGACGTCCGACCGGTCCTCACCGCGCACCCCACCGAGTCCGCCCGACGCACGATCCTCGATCTCCAGACACGGTTGGCGGAGGGTCTTCTGGCGCGGGACGGCGCGCCCGAGCCCCAGCGCCGCGCCATCGAGGGGCGTCTCGAGGGCGAGGTGGAGCTCCTCTGGCTCACCGAGGAGGTGCGGCGCGACCGCCCGTCCGTCATGGACGAGGTGTCGAATGCCCTCTGGTATCTGGAGGATCGCCTGCTCGAGGCCGAGTGGCGCGTGCGCGAGCGGCTGATCCAGGCGTTCGAGGACGAGTTCGGCTGCGGGCTCGGCGCGGTGACCCCCCTGACCATGGGGAGCTGGGTCGGGGGCGATCGAGACGGCAACCCGTTCGTCACCGCGGAGATTACGCTCGCTGCGGCGCGCAGCGCCCGCCGCGCGGTGCTCGGCCACTACGGGCGGGCGCTGGCTGACCTCACGGCGCGGCTCTCCGTATCCGAGCGGCTCGCCGCGATCTCGCCCGAGCTGCGGGCCTCGCTCGAGCGGGACCGCCAGGAGCTGTCGGGCGTGTGGGAGCAGAATCGGCGCCGCAACGCCGACGAGCCGCTCCGCCTGAAAGTCAGCTTCATGCGAGCCCGGGTCGAAGCCGACCCCCCTGGGTACGCCTCGCCCGACGAGCTCGAGCGTGACCTGAAGTTGGTTGCCGACAGCCTGGATGCCGTCGGTGCGGCGCACGCGAGGCGTGCCCTGGTGGAGCCGCTCCTGGCTCAGGTGCGCGCCCACGGCTTCCACGGTTACCGCCTGGACGTGCGGGAGGACGCCGCCGTCCACACCCGGGCGTTGCTCGACCTCACGACGGCGGTCGGACTGGGCGAGCTGGACGGCGAGGGCATCCGGCGGGAACTGGGCGGCCGGCGCCCGTTGCACGCGCCACATGTCGCCCTCACGGGGTCGACCGACGGAACCCTGCAGGTCTTTCGGGTCATACGGGCGATCCAAGACGAGATCGGCGTGGCCGCGGCCTCGACCTACATCGTCTCGCGCACGCGGTCCGCCGATGACCTGCTGCGCGTGCTGCTCCTGGCGCGGGAAGGAGGGCTCGTGGACCTCTCGCGCGAGCCCGCGCTGTCCCGCATCGACATCGTGCCGCTGTTCGAGACCCTGGAGGATCTCGAGCAGGCCCCGCTCGTGGTGCGTTCACTGCTCGGCGATCCGATCTGGCAGCGCCACCTCGCCGCCCGGGGGCGGCACCAGGAGGTGATGCTCGGCTACTCCGACTCGGCGAAAGACGCAGGACTTTTCCCTTCAGCCTGGGCCCTGTACCGCGTGCAGGAGGACGTGGCGCGGGCCTGTGCCGACGCCGGCGTGTCATGGACGCTGTTCCACGGCCGCGGCGGCACGGTGGGGCGCGGGGGAGGCTCGCCGGTGGCGCGGGCGCTCACCGCGCTTCCCCCGGGGACCGTGCACGGCGGGATCAAGATCACCGAGCAGGGAGAAATCGTCTCCCAGAACTTTGGACTCTTATCCGTGGCCGAGCGCAGCCTGGAGCTGATGCTCAGCGGCGTCCTGTTGCATCGGTTCGAGGATTGGCGCAACGGTCTCGAGCCCGGCGAGGAAGCGCGGTTCCGAGAAGTCATGGACCGACTGGCCGCGGAGGCGTTGCCCAGCTACCGCACGCTGGTGTACGGGAGCGGGGACCTCTTCAAGCTGTTCGTCCAGACGACTCCCGTGCGGGAGCTCGCCGACGTGCGCTTCGGGTCGCGGCCGGCCTACCGGGCACCGGGCGAAGAAACGATCGCGGGGATCCGGGCGATCCCGTGGGTCTTCGGGTGGACCCAGACGCGGCTCATGCTACCGGGATGGTTAGGTGTGGGCACCGCGCTCGAGGCGGTGGGCAGCGAGCCCGGCGGGCTCGCGGTGTTGCGCCGCATGGCGCACGCGTGGCCCTTCTTCGACGACCTCCTCGCCAAAGTGGAGATGGTCTGTGCCAAGGCCGACCTCGGCATCGCTCGGATGTATGTGCGGGAGCTCGGCGGCGACCTCGCGCTCTTCGACAACCTGGAGAACGAGTTCCGCCGGACCGTCGCCGCGCTGCTTCGCATCCGGGAGAGCGACTACCTGATGCGCGACAACCCCATGCTCCAGACGGCGATCGGGCTCCGAAACCCGTACGTGGATCCGCTCTCGCTGCTCCAGGTGACGTTGTTGCAGCGCAAGCGCGACGGCGACCCCGCGCCAGGGCCGGTCAGCGCCGGCCTCGCCTCCACCCTCAACGGTATTGCCCAGGGACTGCGCAATACCGGCTAGTCTTGCGACGCTCCCAATCTCGCGACAGCTTGGGGCATGCACCGGCGAACATTCGTCCATGCCCTCGGCGCCTCCCTCGCAACCGGACCTTGGGCGTCCCGCGTGATGGGCTCTCCTCGCCGCCTCAACCGGATCGGGCTCGAGCTCTATTCGGTGCGGGACGCGATGGGCCGCGACCCCGAGGGCACACTGGCCGCCGTGCGCGCCATGGGGTACACCGACGTGGAGCTGCTCTGGTCATTCGGTAACTTCGGCCGGACCACCGAGCAAGTCCGGGCTGCCCTCGACCACGAAGGGCTGCGCGCGCCCTCGGCGCACGTCTCGCCCACCGTCGTGCTCGTCGGATGGGAGCGGAGCCTCGCTATCGCCCACCGGCTCGGCCATGAGTACTTGATCGTGCCGAGCTTCACACCGGACACGGCTCGCTCGCTCGATGATTGGCGGGAATGGGCCGACCGCTTCAACGCCGCCGGCGCCGCCGCCCGACGCGCGGGCATCTGGCTCGCCTTCCACAACGAGGCGGACCACATGACGCCCATCGACGGCACGGTACCGTACGACGTGTTCGTGCAGCGGACCGACCCGACGGTCGTCCGCCATCAGCTCGACGTCGGCAACATGATCATGGGTGGTGGCGACCCGTTCGCCTATCTCCAGCGCTACCGCGATCGCTATTGGAGCTTCCATCTGAAGGACGTCGTGAAGGACCGGTCGCGCGACACGGAGCTCGGCACTGGAACGGTCGATTTCCGGCGCCTCCTGGCCAGCATTCCAGACATCGATAACAAGCCCTGTTACGTCGAGGAGGAGGGCGTCGAGCATGCACTCGACAACGCGCGACGGAATTCTGCGTTTCTGAAAACGCTGGAATTCTAGCGA
>DASQAM010000483.1:0-4161 GCA_035635735.1 Gemmatimonadales bacterium
CTGCCGCAGCCGGTCGAGCTTCTCCACCCAATCGCGCCCGAACCGCACGTCGTCCACGAACCCGAACCCGCGGAGCCGGTCGGCGACGTCGTTCACGTGCTCGGCGTCGCGGAACTTGGGCTTGAGCTTCACCTCGATGGAGGCGGGGAGCGGATTGCGCTCGAGCTCCTGCAACACGTCCCGGAACTCGACGAGCTCGGCCCGCGCCCGCGCCAGCGCCGAGTCCTCGCTCACGTAGACGGCCGAGTGCACTTCGGGGAACGCCTCGATGTCCTTTTCGGCGAGCGTGATGGATTCGATCGGCGTGCCGGGCAGGAGGTAGGCCACGATCTCCACCCGCTCCGCCACGCCCTGCAGCGCATCCTGCAGGTTCACGGCCACGAGCCCGAACAGGCCGACCACGAACAGCGAGAACGCGATGGTCGTGACCGAGAGCGCCGAGAGCAACGGGGCGCGTCGGAAAGTGAGCAAGGCTTCGCGAATGGTCAGGTTCACGGCGTCGCCGCCTGGTCGCGGGGCTCGTCCACGGCCGAATCGTACACCAGCGCCCCCTCCTGGAGCTCGATCACGCGGTACGGCGCCTGGCGCACGAGGTCCAGATCGTGCGTGGCCATGACGACGGCGGTGCCGCTGGCGTTGATGTCGCGCAGCAGCTGGAACACGCCGCGCGTGGCCCGCTCGTCCAGGTTGCCCGTCGGCTCGTCGGCGAGCAGCACGCTCGGCTCGTTCACGAGTGCGCGCGCGATGGCGACCCGCTGCTGCTCGCCGCCCGACAGCTCGCGCGGGTAGGCCTGCGCCTTGGCGGCCAGCCCGACCTGCGTGAGGACGCGCATCACCCGCGCCGGGATCGACGAGCGTCGGGCGCCGGTCACCTCGAGTGCGAAGGCGACGTTCTCCTCGGCGGTGCGGTCCTCGAGCAAGCGAAAGTCCTGGAACACGATCCCGAGGCGGCGGCGCAGCATCGGGACGTCCCGCGGCCGCAGCTCTGCCACGTTGAACCCCGAGACGCGCACTTCGCCGCTCGTCACGGGCTCATCGGCGTAGACCAGCTTCAAGACGGTGGATTTCCCGGCGCCCGAATGGCCGGTGAGGAACACAAACTCGCCCTTCGCGATGTGGAACGACACGTCCTTCAGGGCGAGCCCCCCCTTGGGGAAGGCTTTGAAGACATTCGTGAACTTGATCACTTACTGCTGCGCCAGGGCTTGCGCGAAGTCCGCCATGAGGTCGTCGGCGTCCTCCAGTCCGATGGAAAATCTCAAGAAGCCATCGGGAATGCCAGCCTGCGCCCGGGCGTCGGGCGTGAGCATCGCGTGCGAGGTGAGCCGCGGTTCGGACACGAGCGTCTCGACCCCTCCGAGACTGGGCGCGTGGGTCGGGATCGTGAGCGCGCGCAGAAACCGCTCCGCCGCCCGCGCGCCCCCCTTGAGCTCGACCCCCAGCATCCCTCCGAAGCCGTTGAGGATCCGCTTCGCCACGGCGTGGTCGGGGTGGGACGGCAGCCCGGGGTAGTGCACCGCCGCGAACTGCGGCTGTTTGGCGCACCACTCGGCGACGGCGAGCCCGGTCTGGTTATGCCGCGCCACGCGCACCGCGAGGGTCTTCATCCCGCGATCGATCAGCCACGCGGCCATCGGGTCGAGCGCCTGGCCCCAGACCTGCAGCAGCTTGCGCACCTCTTCGATCACCGACTCGCTCCCCGCGACTGCACCCGCGAGCACGTCGGCGTGACCATTCAGGTATTTCGTCGCGCTGTGAATCACGACGTCCGCCCCGTGCTCCAGCGGTCGATAGTTGAGGGGGGTGGCGAAGGTCGCATCGACCAGCAACGCCAGCCCCTCGGTCTTACACAGCGTGGCGATCGGCTCGACATCGAGCACACGGAGCAGGGGGTTGGTGGGGGTCTCGACGAAGATCGCCCGCGTGTTCTTTTTGAGCCCGCGCTTCCAGGTGCGTGGCTCCAGCGGGTTCACGAACGACACCTCGATGCCGAAGCGACCGAACTCCTGTGCGAACAACCGGTACACGCCGCCGTAGACCCACTCGCTCGAGAGCAGGTGGTCGCCGGGCCGCAGCACCGCCAGGTGCGACAGGGCGATCGCGCCCATGCCGCTGCCCACGAACAGCGCCGCCTCCGCGCCCTCGAGCAGCGCGAGACGCTTCGCGATCGCCACGTGGTTGGGGTTGTTGCCGTAGCGGGCGTAGATGACTTCCTGGGACGACCCGATCGGATTCGTGAAGGTGGCGCTCTGGTACAGGGGTGCCACCACCGGCGCCCAGTCGGGGCGCGCCTCCGGGTCACCATGCACCGCGCGGGTCGAAAAGCCGAGGCGACGCTTCACGTCAGCGTGAGGGTCCCTCCGGGTGAGCGCGCGGCGACCCGCCGGGCCACCAGCTCCTCGAGCAGCGCCGCGGCCACGTCCGGGGCTCCAACCGCCTCGAGCGTGCCGTCGGGCCGCTCGATCGGTACCGCGAGCCGATGCCCCGCGAGCACCGGCTCGATGGCTTCGCGATGTCCGTCCGAGATGCCCATGAGGACCAGCACTCCGGGGCGACTGCGTAATAGCTTGGCCACGATCTCGTCGGCGCACGAGTAGTCGATGCACCGCACGCGCGTGAAATCGATGCGGGCGACGGCGACGTCCCCTGCGGCGGTCGCCATCGCCCGCTCGATGCGCTCGCGCACGACGCGGCCCGTCGGACGGGTGACCAGGTCCGTATAGACGCCCGACACCGATTCCTGGAGCACCGCGTGCACGTCGATGTGCTGTATCACGGCTTCGTGGACCCCTGCTCGGGTATGATGATGAGCACCTGGGCCCCCGGAAACGCCGGGAGGCCGTCCTTCAAGGGCACGTCGTCGTCCCACTTGGGCACGATCGCGATGCGAGCCGTCCCGCTGCGGATCGCGATCTTGCCGTCCCAGCGGGCGAGATAGCGGCGGATCCCCGCGAGGCCCTGACCGCGGCCCGGATCGCGGAACCGGCTCACGCCCTGGATCAGCGCGGCCTCGAGAGCGGCCGCGTCCCCCCAGCGCGTCCCGAAGCGCTTGCTCTGCGTCGGCTCGAGGGAGTGGCGGAACCCTACCCCCGCGTCCGCCACCGCGATCACGACCACCCGCTTCGCGAGCTTGCGGCGCCAGTGGTACGCCTGCACCGCCACCCAGCCGCCCGTGCCCGCGTGCTCTACAATATTCTGACACGCCTCTGAAAGCGCCATAGCGAAGCCCATCGTCGCCTTCGGATCGAGCCCCAGCTCGGACGCCAGGATGGCAGACGCGCGCTGTTGGATGTTCGAGACCACGGCGTGCACGTCCTCCGCCGCGCGCACCGGCGTCACGGCGAGCAACACGTCGCTCTCCTCCGCCGCCTTCACGCGCGGCACCTTCCCATGGATTTCGAACAGCTCGGCTGCTTCGCGGAAGAATCCGGCGCGCGTCCAATAGGTCAGGACCTCGGCGTGGGTGGGCGCCGTCAGGAGCGGTCGCTCCCCGGTTCCGCCACTGCCGCCACCCGGACCACGCGCCGCCTGCCCCGCCGCGAGCAGGCCGACCAGCCCGTACGGCGACGCCCATTCGGTTGCGTGCGCATCGAATAGGAGCCGTTCGCCGTCTTTCGCCGCTTCCGCGAACGCACCGGCGAACTGGTCGAACGAGCGATCGTCGAACTGGGCCGGGACTTCGACGAGTCGGGTCACACCGCCGAGAGCCGGCCCAACAGGTGGTCGCGCAGACCGCTGGCGCCGCGGTGGCTGACGTTGCGCGCGCCCATGCGCGTACCCAGCCGCAGCGCGCCCTCGAGGCCCGTCCCGGCGATGAGCGACGCCACCACCGTGGCACCGAGCACGTCGCCGCAACCGGTCGGGTCGCCGTCGGGAAGAGGCGTTCCTTCCGCGGGGATCAACGCGGTGCGGACGGGATCGCCGGTGAAGTACGCCGCGCCCCGCGGGCCGAGTGTGACGACCAGCGAGTGGCAGCCACGCGCCAGGGCGCCCGCCGCGACGGCGAGCGGATCTGGGCCTAGTTGCTCCATCTCGTCGGAGTTCAGCTGGACGGTGTCGAAGCAGCCGAACCAGGCGGGAGCATCGGGGAGGGGCCGCGGGACGCGGGTGCCGTCCGGCTCCTTTCCGAGGAACAGGCTGTGCAGATCGGCATAGAGAAAG
>DASQAM010000484.1:0-7315 GCA_035635735.1 Gemmatimonadales bacterium
CTCGCTCAGGACCTGAAGCACCGTCGCAGAGTCGCCATCAAGGTCCTGAAGCCCGAGCTCGCCGCCGCGCTCGGCCCGGAGCGGTTTCTCCAGGAGATCGAAATCGCGGCCGGCCTCACGCACCCGCACATCCTGCCGCTCTACGATTCGGGCGAAGCCACCGGTCTGCTGTATTACGTGATGCCCTACGTCGAAGGAGAGACGCTGCGGAATCGGCTCGACCGAGCAGGCCAACTCCCGGTCGCCGAGGCGGTACAGATCACGCGCGAGGTTGCGGATGCCCTGAGCTACGCCCACCGCCATGATGTCGTGCATCGCGACATCAAGCCGGAGAACATCCTCCTCGAAGCCGGCCATGCCGTGGTGAGCGATTTCGGGATCGCGCGGGCGATCACGGCGGCGGGTGAGGAGAAGTTGACCGGGACGGGGATCGCAGTGGGGACGCCGGCGTACATGAGCCCCGAGCAGGCGGCGGCGAGTGCCCGGGTGGACGAGCGGAGCGACATCTACAGTCTCGGGTGCGTGCTGTACGAGATGTTGGCGGACGAGCCGCCCTTTACGGGGCCGAGCGCGGAGAGCATCGTGCGCCAGCACCTCGCCGCGGCGCCGCCGCGGGTCAGCGCGATGCGCGCGGCGGTCCCGCCTGCGATTGAGGAAGCGATCGTGCGGGCGCTCGCCAAGACACCCGCCGACCGCTTCGCCAGCGCGGCCGAGTTCGTGGAGGCCCTCGCAGCGCCGGCGCAGCGCGTGCGCGCTACGGGACGCCGAACGTCCCGGCTCGCAGCCGGGGTTGGGCTCGCCGCGACCTTGGTTGCGGCGGCGGCCGGGTTCTTCGTACTGTCCCGGCCGCACCGCACGCCGGCCTTGGCGGGCGGTACCGGCCAATCGATTGCAGTGCTGCCGTTCGTGAACGTGAGTGGCGCCCCACAAGAGGAATACCTGAGCGACGGCATCAGCGAAGAGCTCATCAACGCGCTCTCGAAGCTGCCCCAGCTCCAGGTCGTGGCCCGGCCCTCGTCGTTTGCATTCAAGGGGAAGAACGAGGACGTGCGGCAGATCGGTCAAGCGTTGCAGGTGGCGACCGTGCTCGGCGGGAGCGTGCGCCGGGCCGCAAACCGCCTGCGCGTGACGGCGCAGCTGACCGACGCCCGGAACGGATACAACCTCTGGTCGGAGACCTACGACCGTGAGATGGGAGACGTCTTCACCGTGGAGGACGAGATCTCCCGCGCGATCATGAGGGCCCTACAGGTGCACCTGGTGAGCGGGGACAGCCTGACGCTCTCGCGCCGCCCCACCCGCGACGTCGAGGCGTACGAGCTGTATCTCAAGGGACGCTACTTCTACAACGAGGGCGGCTTCGCACCCGTCCAACAGGCGCTGGCGTACTTCCAACAGGCCCTGGCGCATGATTCGAAATATGCGCTCGCGTACGCCGGCCTCGCCGACGCGTACCAGAGCCTCACGGCTTCGACGTATCTTGGCCCCCGCGAAGGCATGCCGAAGGCGAGAGCCGCCGTCCTCAAGGCGCTCGCGCTCGAGCCCACGCTCGCCGACGCCCATGCATCGCTCGGCGATCAGTTATGCGTCTACGACTGGGACGCGTCGGCGGCGGAGCGCGAATTGCGGCGGGCCATTGAGTTGAATCCCAGCCTTGCCAATGCACACTATTTCTACTCGCACTGCCTCGCGGCGCTCGGACGATCGGAGGAGGCGCTCGCCGAGGCCAGGCGTGCGCACGAGCTCGATCCGCTGAATCCGGAGGTCGCCACAGGGCTCCCCTGGGCCCTCTATGCCGCTCGACGATACGATGAAGCGATCGCCGGGCAGCAGAAGTCGCTCGACCTCGAGCCTGGCTTCGCCCAGGCGCACATGCTGCTCGCCCTATCGCTCGCCGGGAAGGGGAGCTACGCCGAGGCGCTGGCGGAGGCTCGAAAGATGGCCGCTCTGGCTGGCGACGCGCCCAACTTCGTGGGGATCTTGGGGTACGTAGCCGGGCGCGCCGGCAAGCGCGCCGAGGCGCAGCAGATCCTCACGGCGCTCGAGCGCCGCCCGCCCGGTAACAGAGCTTTCGCCATCGCACTCGTCCACCTGGGCCTGGGGAACAACGACCAAGCGCTGCGCTGGCTGCAAACGGCTTACCAGGAGCGCTCCGAGTGGCTCGTGTTCTTCACGCCGGCACCCTTGTTCGACCTCCTCCGCTCAGATCCGCGCTTTAGCGCGCTCATGAGGAAAATCGGCATCGAGTAACCGCTCAGGAGCCTAGCGGCCCGGGCCCAGCAGGTGGAGCCGACCCCTGTGGCGCGTCGGGGGGAGAAGGCGCGCGGGACGCCACCTCCGGTCATTTTGTCCGTTTTCGTTGCCCCGGGGCCTCGGAGCGCAGTCGTTCTTGACGAGGCTGGCCAGAGATCACACGTTTGCCGTTCGGAGCTTACTGTGCGCCGCTTGATCGCCATCGCGTTGTCCGCACTCGGCGTCCCGTTGTGTGTCGCCGCTGCCCAGTCTGATCAGCCTCTCTGGAAGATGAAGCTCGACCAGTACATCATCTTCCAGCGGCTGACGCCGGCCGGCGTGCTCATCGTCAGCACTGAAAACGCTCTCCTCGGCGTGGACACCGCCACGGGACAAGTGGCGTGGACTCGTGCCGACATCCCCAACCTGTTACCGCAGTTCGCCCAGCCTGCACCCACCACGTCATTCGGCACCGCCGCGGAACCGCTCGCCACGCCGCGCGTGTCGCTCACGACTCTTTGGGGCACACCGTACGTAATCGTCGCACGAGATTCGGCAAACGCTCGCACGTGGATCGAGCTCATCGATGCGCACACCGGGGAGCGCCGCTGGAGCTCGGACTCCCTACCTATCGCCGATGTCCACGGCTACTACCAGCTCCCCGACAGTGGGCTGCTGCTTTACGGGCGAACAGGTTCGGGCGCCAGCGCGAAAATGGTCTTCATTGCAGCCGACGTGGCCACCGGAAACGTGCGGTGGCGCTCGGATACGTGGTTCTCCGAGCCGCCCGTCGAGTACGATGCGGACGGCCTCGAAGCCGGCCGCGGCGCGCTCGACGGCAGTCAATGGCCGCTGTTCGATAGCGACACGACCGCGATCCTGGTCTGGTCACCCCAAGGCCCCATCAAGGTGAACGTGCGAAGCGGTGAGCGACTGTGGACGACGAGCCGTCGCCTGGGGACACCACCGGCACTCTCGCATGGCTATCCCGCGCCGCTGCTCAGTGACGGTGTGGTGTACGTGTCGTTAGAGCGACGGCTCGACGCGTTCAGCGTCACCGACGGGCGCTCGCGCTTCAACGAACCGGCAAAGCTCGGTGGCCGGATCGTGCAGATGGAGATGACCCCCCGCGGCCTGCTCGTCCTGGGTGGCCCTGACTGGGATTCGCGGCAGTCGCAGCGCGGGTTCACCGTGCGCGGCCCCGAGCCCGGGGGCAAGCGGTTCCTCGACTTGCTCGACCCCGCAACAGCCCAGTCGCGGTGGCCCAGGCGCGCAAAGCCGATCGAAGTCACCTCACCATTCGTCCGGCAGGGCGACGCCGTCTACGCCGCGACTCGGGAGAAGCTGTATCGCGTAACGCTCGAGAACGGGGACGCACACGAACTGGCGACCTTCAAGTTCGAGGCCGGCGAACGGCCGGAAGGTCTGGAGCTGCGCGGCGGCGTGCTGGTCCTTCTTTCCGCCCATACGCTCATGGCCTTCGACACGACCGGCCAGTTGCGATTCAGCGCCTTCTTCCCGCCCCCGGGGCCCAGTGCGCTGGCCCGCTTGGCGGTGCTCGCCGCCAATCTGACGAGCGTCGCTGGCCTAGCGATGCACCAGCCCGGCTACTACGGCTCTTACAGCCTTGCACGGCGCGATCCGCTGCGACCGTCCGCCGAGGATTACGCGTACGTGGTCGCGGCCCACGCGGACAGCGCTGGCCTCGGCCCGCCGGGGCTCCTCAAGGTTCGCAAGGACACAGGCAAGGTCGAGCGACGCCTGGCCCTCGGAACCAAGTGGCCCGAGTACGAGACGAACGAGACCGGAACGCTCCTCTTTTTCCAGGCGGACGAGCACGAGATCGACTGCTACCGCTTCTGACCTGCCCTACAGGTACTCTGAACAGTCGTACCCGGCTACCAAATGGGCTCGGGCGCGAGTTGCGCCAGCCGGCTGATTAAATCGGCTGCCGGATAGCCCTGGTGCTCGGCAATCCGAGCGTGGAGCCAGGCGGCGTCATAATTGGCCAAGCGAGCGTACACAACTCCGAGGTTGTAATGCACGTTGGCGTGGCTGGCTCCGAGTGCAAGGGTCTTTTCCAGCGCCGCCGCAGCCTGTTGATCCTGCCCCAAGGCCGCATACGCAAGCCCGAGTTCGAACTGGACGGCGGCATCGGCGGGGGCGAGACGTTCCGCCGCGGTCAGGGCGTCCAGCGCCTGCTGTTTGTCGCCCACCCGGCCGTAGTCGTCTCCGAGCGCTGCGTAACACAGCCAGCTCGATGGGACTGCCGCGACGCATGCCTGTAAGACTCGTATGGCATCCTTGGGCTTGCCACGCGTCCAGGTAAACGCCGCCTTGGTGTGATAGAAGATCTGGTTCGACGGATCGATTTCGAGCGCCCGATCGATCTCTTTCTTCGCCGTCCCGCGGTCGCCTCGGAATTCATGGGCGTGCGCGTTGGCGAAATGCACCATCGCGTCGTCCGGCCGCTCTTTCGCTTGCGCCGCCAGATCATTCGAAGCGAGGGCCGACATCGACGCCATGAGTTCCGACGGCTCCGAGGAGAACGAATCCCAGTCCCAGGACTCTTGTGCCGCAGCGTAGGCCTCCGACCACCGCTTCAGGTGGTAGAAGGAGACGGCGAGATTGTACCAGGCGAGCGCATCGCGTGGGTCCAGTTCGATGGCCCGCTGGTACTGCGTGATCGCGTCCTCGTCCCGACCCATGCTCTCGAGAGCCGACCCAAGATCGACGTAACCTATGGACTTCGTTGAATCGAGCGCGATCACCACGCGGTGCTCAGCGATGGCTGAGTCGTGTTCGCCCATGTCCGCGAAGGCATTGCCGAGGTTTGTATGGGCACTCGCCAGGTGCGGGTTCAACTCGAGGGCTCTTCGCCACGCCGCTATGGCTTCAGGAATCTGGCCGTGTAGCGCGTATGTTGCGCCGATGCGTTCGAAGGCCACGACGTTGTGAGAATCCGCTGCGATCACTTTGCGAAGGACCTCGACTGCTTGATCGAACCGCCCGAGTTCGGTGAGCACTTGTGCTCGATGGATATCTTTCCCGACAGCGGTGGAGTCCTGCGCTCGGGGCGCGCGCACGGGA
This sequence comes from Gemmatimonadales bacterium, assembly GCA_035635735.1. Taxonomy (GTDB): domain Bacteria; phylum Gemmatimonadota; class Gemmatimonadetes; order Gemmatimonadales; family GWC2-71-9; genus AG41. Next base: position 5,323 of record DASQAM010000484.1, read on the forward strand.
ACGGTTACACTTACCAGCACGAGCACGAGCCCTGCGAAGCCGCGAACTGAATGCTTCGGTTGTGCAACCATCCTAAGGCGTCTCACGTTGATGCTCCTCGCGTTGGTCATGAGCGTGCCTTACGGTACGTAGGAGGCCTCAAGCGGCGGTCAAGCACCTGCGTGCCGATGCTGGCGGTCCGCCGAGTGTTTCAGAGTGCCAACTTACCGCTCATGAGCGCTCCACGGACCTGTTCGCCGCCGGCACCGACGCCCTCGAAGGCGGGGCGGGCGGCAGCAGATCCGACCCGACAGGGCGGGCGCAGCAGAGGATCACGACATTAGACGCCTCGTCCTGCACATGACCACGTCGAGTCGACATCGGCAAGATGCTGGTGCGGCGCTGCGGCCTTACTATCGGCTTCGCTTGTGGCGAACGTTGCAGGCTTGGAAACCGATCTTCGGGAACAGCTGCAAACCACCCTGAGCGACGCGTATCGTCTGGAGCGTGAGCTCGGCGGCGGTGGCATGAGTCGCGTGTTTCTCGCGGAGGAACTCGCGCTCGGTCGTCGCGTCGTGGTCAAAGTGCTGTCACCCGATCTCGCCGCTGGCGTCAACTTCGAGCGTTTCAAGCAAGAGATACTCGTCACCGCGCGACTGCAACACCCGCACATCGTGCCCGTGTTCACCGCCGGTGAAACGTCCGGACTCCCCTATTACACCATGCCGTTCGTGGAAGGAGAGTCGCTGCGGGTCCGTCTCTTACGCACCGGCGCGATGCCGCTCCTCGTCGCGGTCAGCATTCTCAGGGACGTGGCGCGCGCGTTGGAATTCGCGCACTCCAAGGGAGTTGTGCACCGGGACATCAAGCCCGACAACATCCTGCTCACCGGCAACACGGCGACCGTCTCGGACTTTGGAATCGCCAAAGCACTGATCGCTTCCCGTGTGGCGACGAGCTCTGAGGCGATGACGGAACGGGGAGTGGCGATCGGAACACCGCAGTACATGGCGCCCGAACAGGCGGCCGCCGATCCAGCGATGGACCATCGCGTCGACCTATACGCGCTCGGCTGCGTCGCCTACGAGATGATCGCGGGCGAGCCGCCCTTTGTGGGTCGTACCCCGGCGTCGCTGATGCGCGCGCACATCGTCGACGCCCCGACGCCGATCGCGATGAAGCGAGCCGATGTCCCGGAGGCCCTCGGCGCGCTCGTCGAGCGTTGTCTCGAGAAGGACCCCGTCGATCGGCCGGCGAGCGCGCATGAGATCATTGAGGTCCTCGACAGCCTCGCCTCCGCGCAAGCGCCTGGCTCGCGGTCGACCGGATCCACCGAGCTGGCGACGATCGCCGTGCTGCCGTTCGCGAGCGTGAGCACGGAGCAGGAGAGCGACCTGTTCGCCGACGGCCTGACCGACGAGGTGATCACCGACCTCTCGATGATCAAGACGCTGCGCGTCATCTCGCGACAGTCGGCGATGCGCTTGAAGGGAAGCGACAAGGACATGCGGACCATCGCGCGCGAGCTCGGCGCGCGCTACGTGTTGACCGGTACCATCCGACGCGCCGGGTCGAGCTTACGCGTAACGGCGCAGCTCGTGGACGCCAGGGCCGATGCGCCGCTCTGGGCGGATAAGTTCAACGGCACGCTGGAGGACGTGTTCGACATTCAGGAGCGCCTCTCTCGCCAGATCGTGGACGCGTTGCGCTTGAGGCTCACGCCCAACGAAGACAAGCGGCTGGCGCAACGTCCCCTCGCGGATGTGCGTGCGTACGAGTATTACCTGCTCGCGCGCCAGGAGATCTGGACCTTCAACGCCCAGTCGCTCGACCACGCGCTGCAGCTCGTCCGGCGTGCCCAGGACATCGTCGGCGACAACGAGCTGCTGTTCGTCGCCGAAGGACTCATCTACTGGCAGAAGGTCAACGTCGGCATGGTCCCCGTGTCGCAGTACGATGAGTGCCTGGGGAGGGCGGAAGCGTGCGCGGCGAAGGTGTTCGCGCTCAACCCGGA
>DASQAM010000485.1:0-2909 GCA_035635735.1 Gemmatimonadales bacterium
TCGGTCGCGAGCCCCGGCAGGGCTTTCCGTTCGGCAGCGACCCGCGATTCGTGCGCACGGTCGGCAACTATTGGCCTTACGCGACGACGCTGTACGACTATGTCAATCGCGCCATGCCGCTCAACGCGCCCGGCTCGCTGAAGCCCGACGAAGTGTACAGCCTGGTGGCGTTTCTGTTGTGGCGGAACGAGATCGTGGCGGACACCGCGGTGATGAACGCGCGCACCTTGCCCCGGGTGGTCATGCCAGCCCACGATCGGTTCGTGGTCGACAATCGTCGGGGCGGGCCGGAGATCCGCTAGCCCCGCCCGTCTCGGATTTCGTTACTTTTGGCGCCATGACCCGAAGCGTCTTCGCGGGCGCCGCCGCGCTGCTGGTCCTCGGCAGCGGCGTCACGCAACCCGACCCACTTGCTGCCCGGACCAAGGGCCGCGCCGACGCGCCCGTGACCGTGTACGAGATGTCGGACTTCCAGTGTCCCTACTGTCGCGAGTTCGCCCTGGGCACGATGCCGGTGCTCGAACGCGAGTACATCGAGCCGGGTAAGGTCCGCTTCGTGTACATCAACCTGCCCCTCTCGAGCTTGCACCGGAACGCCGCAACCGCCGCGGAGGTCGCTTTGTGCGCCGCCCGGCAGCAGCGGTTCTGGCCGATGCACGACTTGCTGTTCCGCTACCAGGACCGGTGGGCCGCGCTCGCCTCACCCCAGGCGTCCCTCCTGGCGCTGGGTGACTCGGCAGGTGTCGACCGCACCCTCCTGGCCGGCTGCGTCACATCCGGGGCCACTGCCGCGGAAGTCCGAGGCGACGCCGAGCGGGCGCGGCGCTCGGGCGCGACGAGTACTCCTACCTTCTATATCGAGGGCGCCCTGCTCGAGGGAGCGGCGCCGGTTACGGTCTTCCGGGCCGTGCTGGATTCCATCTACCGGAGCAAGACGGCGCCCGGGGCGCGCTGATGGGGGGGGCACGTCCTTCCTTCATATACCGGCTCAGCATGCGGCTCGCGCAGCGGGCGCTGCCCCTCGCCGCGCGTTTCGACAAGAAGCTGGCCCGCGGCCTCGACGCGCGTCGTGGAGTGACGGACCGGCTGTCGGCCTGGGCGCAGGCGCACCGCGATCCCAAACGCCCGCTCTTGTGGGTGCATGCGCCGTCGGTGGGCGAGGGCCTCCAGGCAAAGCCGGTGCTCGAGGCGGTGCGCGCCGAGGCCCCTCACTGGCAGCTCGCCTATACGTTTTTCTCCCCCTCCGCCGAGCGGCTCGCGCGCACCCTGCCGGTCGATGTGGCGGATTATCTGCCGCTCGACCGCCCGGCCGAAGTGGCGGCCGCGCTCGAGGCGCTCCGGCCCGCGGCGCTCGTCTTCTCGAAGCTCGACGTGTGGCCCGAGCTGACACTCGCGGCGGCGCAGCGCGGCGTGAAACTGGGCCTCATCTCGGCCACGGTGGCGCCGCACAGCTCGCGGCTCCGCTGGCCGGCCCGCGGCTGGGCGGAGCCCGCCTACCGCGCCCTCGAGCGGATCGGCACGATCAGCGAGGAGGACGGCCGGCGCCTCGAGCAGCTGGGGGCCCGCCCTTCGGCCATCGAAGTGACGGGGGACACGCGGTACGATAGCGTCGCCGAGCGGGCCGAGCGCTTCGACCGCACGCGCGACCCGTTCGCCCGCCTCGCCATCGCGCCGGCCGATACGTTCACGATCGTCGCCGGGTCCACCTGGCCGGCCGACGAAGCGGTGATCCTCCCGGCCTTCGTGGACTTGCTGGCGCAGGTGCCGACCGCGCGGCTCGTCCTCGCACCGCACGAGCCAAACCCCGACCACCTCGCCGGCATCGCCCAAGCTGCGGCGCGGGTCGGCCTGCCCCGCCCCGTTCGGCTGTCGCAGGTTGAGCACACATCGTCCGCGCCGGTGATCGTCGTGGATCGGGTCGGCATCCTCGCCGACCTGTATGCCCTCGCGGACGTGGCGGTCGTCGGGGGCGGGTTCCACCGCGCGGGGCTCCATTCGGTGCTCGAGCCGGCGGTGTTCGGCGTGCCGGTGGCGGTGGGCCCGCACTGGCATATGAGCCGCGACGCGACGTTGTTGATCGAGCGCGGCGGCGCGGTGGCCTTGACCACCGATGGTCGGCACCAGCTGCACTCGCAATGGCTCGTGTGGCATCACGACCCCGGGGCCCGCTCCAAAGCGGGCGCGGCCGGGAAGCGGCTGGTGCGGGAGGGGCGCGGTGCGGCGGAGCGCACGACGGCGCTCGTGAAAAAACTGGTTGGGGGAGCTTGAGGAGGTTGGGGGAGGTCTACTGTCCCACCACGACTCCTTCGAACGTTACGGAGCGGGGCACGACGAACCCCAGCGTGAGTCCGGTGATGAGCAGATCGCTCCAGCGGCTCCGCACCTTGACGCGCAGATTCGTGATGCGCGTGCCGGTGCCCACCTGCCCCACCAGTACGTCCTCGAGATTTGGTTGCGCCACCGGCACGAGGCCCAAGAGCAGGTAGATCGCGTGCTTCGTCACGCGAAACGGCGTGCCCGAATCCGGCCGTTGCGCCGTGCCGGCGAGCGAGACCGGAACCCCGAGATGGGTCGAGTCCAGCGTGAGCGCGCAGGCGCCCAACGCGAGGGCCAGCACGAGGACCGACCCCCGCCTAACGAACGAACGAATCACAGATCTCCTGGAAACAGACCGGGCGCGCCGGGGAATGGCGCGCCCCAAAGGTAGCGGCTTCAGTCCGGGTTGTGAACCCGGCTTACGGCCGGAGCCCGAGGTTGGCGCCGATGCCGAACACGCCGTGGGTCGTCCCGTCGTCGAACTTTTCTGAGTCGTAGGCGACGTGGATCCCGACCGGGCCGACGCCGACGTTGCCCCCGATCACCCACCCGAAGTGGACCTCGTGGTCCGGAGCGCCGGGCGCCACGTTGGA
>DASQAM010000486.1:0-2034 GCA_035635735.1 Gemmatimonadales bacterium
ACGCCCAGGATGTCTTCCGACTGTTCGAGCAGCGGGAGTCGCTCCGACTCGTTCGTCCCCGGGCGATCGAGATGCACGATCAGCCGCAAATTCATCTTCGGGCGCACCGCAGTCTCGCCGAATATCGTGCGGATGTTGAGCACGCCCAGGCCGCGCACTTCCAGAAAGTCCTTCAATACCGGCGGGCAGCGGCATTCGAGCGTGGACACGGCGATGCGCGAGACGTCGACGACATCGTCGGCAACGAGCCCGTGGCCGCGGCTGATCAGTTCCAGCGCGAGCTCGCTTTTCCCGGCGCCCGAATCACCCGTGATGAGCACCCCGAGTCCGAGCACGTCCATGCATACTCCGTGGCACTGCGTGGTCTCCGCGAGCGCCTTGCCGAGATAGCGACGCAGCCGGTCGATGACTTGCGCACCGGGCATGTCGGTGGCGAACACCGCCGTGCCCGAGGCCTCGGCCGCCTTCAGCATGCGCACATCGGCGGGCGCTCCGTCGGCGACGACGATGGCAACCGGGTGGACCGCGAACAGATTGCCGAGCATCTGGAAGAGTTCGGCCTCCTCGAATGCGGCGAGGTGAGCGATCTCGTGGTTGCCGAGGACTTGAATGCGGTTGGGATGGATGAGATTGAGGTGGCCTACCAGCGCCGCGACGCCGGTACTGTCGCGCCAAAGCTTGATCGCGCCGCCGGTCTTTCCGCCGATCCAGGCGAACCCGAGCTTGTCGCGATTGTCGTCATACAGCTGCGCGACGCTGATCTGCAACATGAGGCTGCCAGGCGGTGATGTGCTGATGAAGCGTGCTCGCGTCGGTGTCGGTCGAGAGTTTCTCGCGCAGCTCACGGTCGCTCAGCATCTGTGCGAGCTCGGACAGGACGCGCAGGTGTTGCTCGGTCGCCTGTTCCGGCACCAGCAGCAGGAACACCAGACTGACGGGCTTGCCGTCGGGCGCGTCGAACGGAACCGGCTGTGCCAGACGCACAAAAGCCCCGACTGCTTCCTTCAGACCCTTGATCCTGCCGTGCGGAATAGCGAGTCCCTGCCCCAGCCCCGTCGAGCCCAGACGCTCGCGGGCAAACAGGCTGTCGAACACCAGGCTCCTGGCCACCCCTTGGTTGTTCTCGAAGAGCAGCCCGGCCTGCTCGAACATGCGTTTTTTGCTCGTCACATCCAGGTCCAGGAGGATGTTCGAAGGGGGCAGGAGCTTGGCAATTAGGTTCATCGAGACTCTGAAAATCGGCCGGTTCGAGCGCTCGCGTGCGCAGAAACCGTGCGTGCCGGCGGGCCGGCAAGGCGTGGAATTCTACACTATCGGCTCAGGGGGCTGTTGAACGCCCTTCCCGCGTGGAAATGTCAATCCGACGGGGGATGGTGCTTGAGCGCATCGTGCGGATGCGCATGCAAGCGGTCTTTGTGCTTGATGATCTGGCGATCGAGTTTGTCCGCCACGGCGTCGATCGCGGCGTACAGATCCGGATCGTCGCTCTTGACGAAGATGTCCTTGCCGGGAATATGACAGCTGACTTCCGCCTTTCGTGCGAGATGGTCCACGGTGAGGATCACGCTGACGTCGATGACGTGATCAAAATGCCGCCGGATCCTGGAAAGTTTGCCCTCGACGTAACTGCGGATCGACGGCGTGACCGCCATGTGGTGCCCGCTGATCGTGAGATTCATGCGAAGCGTGTCTACGCGTCAAAGAGACTTTCTCATGCTCACCGAAGGAATCTGCAGCGACTCCCGGTACTTGGCGATGGTGCGACGTGCGACCACGATGCCCTGCTGGCTGAGGATCTCGGAGATCTTGCTGTCCGAAAGAGGTTTTCGGCCATCCTCTGCGGCAACCAGCTGCTTGAGCAACGCCCGGATGGCGGTGGCCGAGCAGGCGCCCCCCGTCTCGGTGGCGACGTGACTTCCGAAGAAGTACTTGAGCTCGAAAATACCGCGCGGCGTGAACATGAACTTCTGAGTCGTAACGCGCGAAACGGTCGATTCGTGCAGGCCGAGCGTGTTTGCGATTTCGCGCAGCACC
>DASQAM010000487.1:0-5816 GCA_035635735.1 Gemmatimonadales bacterium
GTTCACAGCCACGGGCCCGGGGGCGTCCAATCAGTTGTTGTCGCTGCCCTTGCTGACGGCTGCGCTCACGGGTCTGGATCTGACGCCGGGTCTGGTCGTTGCACCGGGGGGAGTAACGATCGGACCGTAGCCCGCCGGGCGGGCTACACCCGAAATCCCCGCACCAGCCCCCGCAACCTCTCGGCCGCCTCCAACAGACTGCTGGCAGCGGCCGCCATCTCCTCGGTTGACGCGCCCTGCTGTTCGGCGGCGGCCGTGGCCTGCTCCGCGCCCGCAGCATGTGCCGTGGCGCGCGTCGCTACCTGCTCCGCCTGCCCCTGCAGCTGGGTGGTGGTTTCGCGGTTGGCCTGGGCGGTGACCCGCACTCGCGCGGCGGCCTGTTCCACGAGCTCGACCGCCGTGGCGATCTCGGCGAGGCCGTGGGCCGCGCCTTCCGCAACGGACTCAATCCCCCGGACCTTCGCCTGACCCGCGGCCATGGTGGCCGTGACGTCCTCCATCTGCTCCCGGATCGAGCCCGTGGTGCGGGTCACTTCCTCCGCTGCCCGCGCCGACTCGTCGGCGAGCTGGCGCACCTCCTCGGCTACCACCGCGAAGCCGCGGCCGTGCTCACCGGCCCGTGCTGCTTCGATCGCCGCGTTCAACGCCAGCAGGTTGGTCTGCGACGAGATGCGCTTGATGAGCTCCACGAAGTCGTCGATCGACCCGCTCAGCTCGCCGAGCTGGCTGATCTGGTTCGACGTAGTCTGCACCACCTCCCGCACGTTGAGCAGCACGCTCCCGGCGCTGGCTACGTCGCCCCGGTGCCGGTCGGCCACCGTGCGGATCTCCTCGCCGAGCTTTGCCGCGCGCTCCGCCGCGTCCGCCATGTCGTTGGTGGAGGCGCGAAGCGCATCGAGTCCGGTGCCCATGGAGGTGAGGGCGGCGCGTTGCTGGTCCGCACCGCCCGAGATCTCCACCATCGCCGTCGAGACCTCGTTGGAGGACGCCGCGAGCTCCTCGCTGACCGCCGACAGGTCCCCCGCCGCCCCGGCGATCCGGTCCGACTCGCCGATCACGTCGCCCACGATCTGCCGGAGGCGGTTCCCCATGTGCTGGATGGCGTCCGCCAGCACGCGGAACTCGCGGGGCATCTCCCCGGTGGTGACCGGTCGCAAATCGCCGGCGCCGAACCGCTCGGCGGCCGTCACCAGGCGGCCCAGCGGCCCGTGTACCGATTGGACGGTGTAGCGCGACAGGAAGAAGCCCGCGATCACGAGAGCGACGACGAAGACCCAGAGCTTGCGCTCCCGATCGACTGCGTCCGCGCTCAAACGCTCCGCGGCCTTCGCCGCCTTCTGCGCCTGCCGCTGGGAGAGATCACGCACCAGCCGCGTCAGATCCGCCGCCTGGGGTCGCACCGCGGCCGCCCGCGCGGCGGCTTCCTGATCGCGTCCCAGGTCCCGGAGCGCGTGTGCGATCGAGTACTCAGTCTGGATGGCCGCGTGGAGCTGCTTCACGCGGTTCACGGTGAGGCGATCCTCGACGGTGAGGCCGCCCAGCCCATCCAGCTGGCGTTGGTGCTGGAAGGCCTCCTCGGCGGCGGCTTGGAACTCTCGCCGCGGGTCGTCCCCGGGTGAGCCCAGATACTGCTCGGCCGCCCGGATCTCTTCCAGCACGCTCGTGACGAGCCCGCTCCCCACCTCGGTCGACGTCCGCAACGCGTCGAGCTCCTGGTCGATCGCGTACCGCATCTGGCGCAGGGTGGTGGCGCCCGCGATCGCCGTAGCGATGAGACCGGCCAGGAGCAAGGTCAGCCCGATCAGGATGCGCGCGCGGATCGTGTCGAACGGGCCGCGCATTACCGCGCCACCTCCGTCACCAGCCGGCCGTCCCGGACGACGCCGATGACCACGGTCTTCCCCGCCACGTCCCCGTTGCCGTCGAACGCGATCGGGCCGGTCACTCCTTCGAACGGCGGCTGGCCCCGACCCACGCGCGCGAGATAGTCCCGGACGGCTTTCCGGTTGGCGCCCACCTTGTCTATCGCACGCGCCAGCAGCAGCATGATGTCGTACGCGCCCGCTCCACGATGGTCCGGTCGCTGTCCCGGGAACGCGCGCGCGTAGTCCGCCACGAACGTCACGTTGCGCTCGTCGCGCCGGTCGGGTAGGTAGGCGGACGACAACCGCATGCCCTCCGCGAGCGCGCCGTCCGTCTCGATCCCCGTGAGAGCGTCCCCGCCGAGCACCGGCCACCGCAGCCCGAGCGAGCGCATCTCTCGCAGTGCCAGCTCGGCCCCGGGGCGCTCCGCCGCGAGCAGCAGCACGTCCGCGCCCCCGCGGCGCATGCGCGAGAGGTACGGCTCGAGCGACGCGGTGGCCGGGATGTAGGGATCGGACTCGAGCACGGTCCCCCCCAGGCGCGCAAACTCGGTCGCGAACGTCCGGCGCACCCCGCGTCCATAGTCGTTGTTGAGGTAGATGATGCCGGCCCGTCTGGCGCCGAGCGTCTGCCAGGCGAAGCGAGCGAGCTCTGGCCCATGTTGCAGGTCGCTCGGGCACACTCGGAACACATACGGACCCATCCCCGACAGGTCGGGACTCGACGCGGACGGTGAAATCATCGGGGTGGGCGTCGCGCCGCCCCCATACACCCGCGCCGCCGAGAGAGAAGGGCCCGAGCTGAGGTGTCCCACCACTGCTACGATCGCAGGGTCCGCATACAGCTGCTCCGCCACCCGCACGGCGGTGTCCTCGTTGCCCGAATCATCGACGACTCGTAGCTCGAGCTTGCGACCCCGGATTCCCTGTTTGGCATTGATTTGGTTGACCGCCAACTGGGCGGCCCGGAGCATCGAGGCTCCGCGTGGTTGGGAGAAGGGGCCCGCGAGGCCGACGGCGATCGGCCCTGTTGGGCGGGAGCAGGCCGCCACCGCGAGAGCGGCGGCAATGACAAGTGATATTCGCAGAGGCCCTCCATGTGGCCTCACCCCCTGGCCCCGTTTCCGCAATGCGGAGAGGGGGAACGGCCGGCGGTCATCCGTTCGCCCTCTCCACATGGTGGAGAGGGGGCAAGGGGGTGAGGACGATGCGGGGCAAGGTTAAGCTCAGCCATGGGTAAGCGCAACATTCCCCACCCCACCAACAGGATTTCCACTTGGTTTTCCATACCCGATGTGGACAAACCCGGATTGCCTGCGGGCCAGTCGGGGGTAGCTTGGTGCGAGTGGAAACGTCTGGACGCCTCTACCGATTTGCCGGCGCACTCGAGCGGCTCCTCGCCGCTCCCGATGCCCAGGCCTTCGAGCGCGCATGGGAGACGGCGCACGTCGACCGGCTCGCGTGGGAAGCGCTCGGGGGCGCACGACGGGCGGACAGCGAGGCCCTCGAGCCCGCGCTCGATCAGGTGGACCGACGTCTCCTCGCGATGCTGGAGCGGTGCCGCGCGTTCCCCGACCCGCACGTCGTGACCTTCCGCGTTCCCGAGCTCGAGCGGTGGCAGCATGCTGCAGCTGCCGCGCTCGTCGGTGCGCGTTGGGGCGTCGCGGGCCTGCGCACCGTGATCGCCGACACCGGGGCGCCACTCGGGCGCCGCTACTTCGCGTTCCTCGCGCTGGCCGAACGGCACCCGGAGGGTGCGTGGCCGCTGTTCGAGCGGTATCTCACGACATCGGGCGCGCACCACGCGTTTGTTGCCGCCGCCGTCGAAGCGGCGCGCTACTACCCCGGGCACGCCGACGTCCTCGTGCGCCTGTTCGAGCGGATCCGCGGCGACCAGCTGCTGCGCCGGTTCCTCGGCCCCAAAGTCCTCGAGTCCCTCTACGTACTCGGCGAAGAATGCAGCGTGCCGCTGTTCGAGGAGCTGCTGGTCGCCGGGCATACCGACCCGGACGTGGACCGCTGCGAAGTGACCCGCGCGCTCGTCATGGTGCGTCGAGCGACCGGACGGGTCGCGCAGAGCTCCAAGTTCGCCGACGGCGACGACGGGGTCGTGCTACGCACCCTGGACGAGGCGGAGCGTCGCTTCGAGGCCACGCGGGACCGAATCGTGCCGGTGGTGGTGATCTAGGGGACCGTCCGGCCGATGAACCGCCACATCTTGTCGCGGTACGATCGCCCGCCGATGTCGTAGGTGTCGTTGTGCCCGGATCCGTGAATCAGGACCACCTCGACCGGCCCCGCCGCGGCTGCCGCGACCGCCATGCCCATCGCCGTCGGCACCAGCCGATCCGCGTCGCCGTGAAACAGCAGGATCGGACAGGACACTCGCCTCACGTTGGCGACGTTGTCGAGCGACAGGCGGAGCAGGAAGCGGGGCAGCAGCCCGTAGTGGTATTTCGCCATCGCCGCGGCATTGGTAAACGGCGATTCCAGGATCAGTCCTGCGACGCGATGGTGCGCCGCGGTGTACGTCGCCACCGCGCTGCCGAGTGAGCGACCATAGACGTAAATGCGCTGCGGGTCCACATCGGGTCGGGCGGTGAGCGCCGCGTATGCAGCGTCGGCGGCGGCATACAAGGAGTCCTCCGTCGCTCGCCCGTCGCTGCCGCCGTAGCCCGGGTAGTCGAGGACCAGTACGGCGGTGCCCGGCGGCTGGAACTCGCGCACGATGGGCCAGATTGCTGCGACGGTCTCACCGTTGCCGTAGAACCAGAGGAGGCCCCGGGAGGTTGGGGAGGTTGGAGAAGGTTGGGGGAGGTTTACCGGCTTCAAGTACCACCCTACCAGCTTCGTCCCATCGGCCGAGACCAGCTCGACGCGCTCCCCGTTCTCGACGCCTACGCGCTTGGGATCGGGCAATTTCGCGCGCGGCGCCGGAAAGGCGAGCCGGTCCTGGAACAGCCAGGCGACGAGCAGCAAGAGCGTGTAGGCGAGCCCGAGGCCGACGATGATGCGGAGCGCCAGCATCCGAAGAAGTTAACTTAGAGCCGTGGCCACTCAGCTCACCTGCCCTTCATGCCGCGCCGAGATCCCGCGAGGGGCGGCCTTCTGCGCGGCATGCGGCTCGGCTTCTCCCACCGTGATCACGGACGAGCGCGCCGTTGTGCATTCCCCCTCTCCCGAAGGGAGAGGGGGACAGGGGGTGAGGACGACGCTCGAGCGTCTCGGCCGCGCGCTCGGTCCCAAGTACGAGGTGAAGCGCCTGATCGGCCGGGGCGGCTTCGCCGAGGTGTACGAGCTGTGGGACAAGGATCTCGATCGCCGCCTCGCCTGCAAGGTGCTCCACCCGGAGATCGCCTGGACCCCGGGCATGCTGGCGCGGTTCCGGCAGGAGGCGAAGGCGCTGGCCCGGCTGCAGGACCCCGCTATCCTCGCGATCCACTTCACCGGCGACGGCGAGGGCCTGGTCTATTACGTGATGCCGTTCGTCGAGGGCGAGTCGCTCGCGGAGCGCTTGCGCCGCCGCGGCCCGTACACCCCGGACGAGGCCTTGAAGATCGCCGAGCCGATTCTCCAGGCACTGTCCCACGCCCACACCCAGGGCCTCGTGCACCGCGACATCAAGCCCGACAACGTGATGGTGGAGGCGAAGAGCGGCCGAGTCCTGCTCCTGGATTTCGGGATAGCCAAGCTGCTGGACCCCGGCGCCGGCGACGCAGGCGGCGCGAAAACGGCCACTGGCTTCACGGTCGGCACGGTGCAGTACATGAGCCCTGAGCAGGCCCTCGGCCAACCGAACCTTGACGGCCGGAGCGACCTCTACGCCTTTGGCGCGATGCTCTACCAGATGGTGACCGGGACGCCCCCCTACGACGGCAACTCGAGCGCCGAGATCGTCGGGAAGCACCTGGGCGACCCCGTTCCGGTGGCGAGCGACGTCAACGCCAAGATCCC
>DASQAM010000488.1:0-2023 GCA_035635735.1 Gemmatimonadales bacterium
ATGGCGGCCGAGTCGCACGTGGACCGCTCGATCATGGGCCCGGCGGTGTTCGTGGACACGAACGTGCGCGGCACGCTGACGGTGCTCGAGGCGTGCCGCGCCGAGCTGGCACGCCCCGAGCGGCCGTTCCGGCTGCTGCACGTGAGCACTGACGAGGTGTACGGCAGCCTGGGCGAGCGGGACCCTGGGTTCACGGAAGCGACGCCGCTCGAGCCGAACAGCCCTTACTCCGCGAGCAAGGCCGCCGCCGACCTGCTGGTTCGCTCCTACGTCGCGACCTTTGATTTTCCCGCCATCATCACCCGCTGCTCCAACAACTACGGCCCGTACCAGTTTCCCGAGAAGCTCATCCCCTTGATGATCACCCGCGCGCTGGTAGATCACGAGCTACCAGTGTACGGCGACGGACTGAACGTGCGGGACTGGCTGCACGTGGAGGACCACGCGCGTGCGATCTGGGAAGTGCTGACCCGAGGGCGGCTGGGCGAGGTGTACAACATCGGTGGCGAGTCCGAGCGGCCCAATGTCACGGTCGTGCGCGCTCTGCTAAAAACCCTGGGCAAGCCGGAGTCGCTGATTCGCTACGTCACCGATCGCGCCGGGCACGACCGTCGCTACGCCATGAACTGCGCCAAGCTGCGCCGCGAGCTGGGATGGCAACCGCGTCACGGCTTCGAAGCGGGGCTCGCGAGCACGGTCCAGTGGTACCTGGAGCACCGCCCGTGGTGGGAGCGCGTGCTGAGCGAAGCCTATCGCGCGTCTAACGCCCTGTACCTGAAGCGCCCCTGATGCGGGCGATGGTGCTCGGCGCGGGTGGGCTGCTGGGGCACGACCTGGTCGCGACCGCGCCGCCCGACGTCACGTTGCTCGCCTTTGCCCGGGCCGAACTCGACATTACCGACAGCTTTGGCCTGGCTGCCGCGGTCTTGGAGCAGGAGCCCGACGTCGTCATCAGTGCGGCGGCGTACACCGCGGTCGATCGGGCGGAGAGCGAGCCCGAGGCGACCTTCCGAGTGAATAGCGCGGCCGTGGGGGAGCTGGGCCGCATCGCGCACGCAGCGGGCGCGCGGGTGATTCACTTCAGCACCGACTACGTGTTCGATGGTACGTCCGGTGAGCCGTACGCCGAGGAGAGCCCGACCAACCCCGTCAACGTGTACGGAGCGGGCAAGCTGGCCGGGGAGAGGGCACTCGCGGCGAGCGGCGCGAACTGCCTCATCATCCGCACCCAGTGGTTGTTCGGCGCCCACGGCCGGTGTTTCCCGCGCACCATGTGGGAACGGGCCACCGCCCGGACGGCGTCGCGAGTGGTGTCCGATCAATTCGGCCGACCGACGTATAGCGTGGACCTCGCGCGCGCAACGTGGACTCTGATCGACCGGGATCTATCGGGCGTGCTGCACGTAGCCAACGCCGGTGTGGCCACGTGGTACGACGTTGCGCGCCGCGTCTATGCCGCTTGCGGCGTCGAACAGCTCGTACAGCCGTGCTCCACGGCCCAATTCGCCACTCCGGCAAAACGACCTGCACGCGCTGTGCTGGGCACGACACGTTCGGAGCGGACGCTGGGCGGCCCGCTGCCGCGCTGGGAAGACGGGATTGATCGGTTCCTAAAGGAGCTTCGGCAGTAGGCAGGGCAACCTGCTCCCTCCGTCAGTTACCGCCCGACGCGGCGAGCCCAGCCAGCGTGGCCGCGAGCGTCCGGACCTTCGCCCCATCACTGGATGCCTGGGCGAGAGCCCCGAGCCGCGTCACCAACCCCGCCAGCGCATCGCGGCGCGGCGCTCCCGCTGACTTTTCGGCGCGAGCCAGCGCCTCGCGTGTGGCGGCCACCTCCTGCGCCGGGAGGCCTCCCGAGCGGGCCAGCTGGTCCAGGTAGGCACGGGCCACCACGAAGCTCGCGGGCCACACGATCTTCGGCTGGTCCTGGGCATTGAAATAGTCCGCATGCACCAGCTTCGCCGCGGCGATCTCGTTCTCCGAGAGCAGCCCGCTCGGCTGCAGCTCGAGGATGTCGAGCCCG
>DASQAM010000489.1:0-1873 GCA_035635735.1 Gemmatimonadales bacterium
TCCACCGGTCCACCGAATTCTCGTCGTCGACGACGAGCCCGACATCACCGCGCTCGTCGCCTACCACCTCGCGAAGGCCGGGTATCGCGTCGCCACCGCCGGCGGCGGTCGGGATGCACTCGAAGCCGCGCACGAGGAGCAGCCGGCACTTATCGTCCTCGACCTCATGCTTCCCGACGTGTCGGGCTTCGACGTCCTGGCCGAGCTGCGGCGCCGGGAGGAAACGCGCGAGATCGGCGTCTTGCTCCTCACCGCCCGGCGCGATGAGGCAGACCGTATCCGCGGGCTCGCCCTGGGCGCCGACGACTACATCCTCAAGCCGTTCTCCCCACCGGAGCTGGTCCTGCGGGTGGGCGCCATCCTTCGCCGTCTCCGGGCACCGGCGCTCGCGACCGGCGGCCGGCTCAGCGCGGGACCGATCCTGATCGACAAGATGGCACATCGCGTCTTCGTGGACGGCGCGGAGGTCAACTTCACGACCACGGAATTCAAGCTGCTGCACACGCTGATCGAGCGCGAAGGCCGGGTGCAGAGCCGCGCGCAGCTGCTCGAGACGGTCTGGCAGGCGCAGCCGGACGTGCAGACGCGGACCGTCGACATGCATTTGCAGCGGCTGCGCCGCAAGCTGGGCGCCGCAGGCCGCTGCATCGAGACGGTCCGGGGAGCGGGATACCGCTTCCGCCGCGCCGAATCGGGAACGGGGCGAGCGTAGCACACGGGAACCAGCCATGGCGCACGCATCTCACCGTGCCGCATAAAGTTCCGCCGGCCGGCCTCGGTGCACGATTGTCACTCGTTGCACGATTGTGACAATGGTAATCTTCCGTGAGCGCCGTACCCGGATAGGATTAGCGGAGATCCCGTTGCCCGTACCCTCCACCCTGTCGACTGCATCGTGACTGCAACAGCTACGACAAGCGCGCGTCCGGCGGCACCCCCTGCCCCGGCGAAGCCTGCCGCCCAGCCGTCCGCCTTCCCACGCCTCGCCGCGATCGACATCGGCACCAACTCGATCCGCCTGGTCGTGGCGGAAGTGCAGCCCGACGGCACGTATCGCGTGCTCGACGAGGACCGGGAGATGACCCGCCTGGGACGCGGGCTGTATCGCGACGGCCGGCTTGGCGATGCCCCGATGCAGCAGTCACTGCAGGCGCTCGGACGGATGAAGGCCATCGCGGACGGATTCGGGGTCGCCGAGCTGCGCGCGATCGCCACCGCCGCGGTGCGGGAGGCCGCGAACGGACGCGACTTTGTGAGCGAAGCCTGGCGCCGCCATCGCGTGCGCCTCGAGGTCGTGCCCGCGGAGGAGGAAGCGCGGCTCGCGTTCCGCAGCGTGAGCCGTCATTACGATCTGGCTGACCAGTTGACCGCCATCGTGGACATCGGAGGCGGCAGTTGCGAGGTGATCCTGGCAGCGGGCGGCCTCGTGGAGCAGGTCGTGTCGCTCCCGCTTGGCGCCGTCCGCCTCGCCGAACGGTACTGCAAGTCCGACCCGCTCAAGGAAAAGCACTGGAAGGCCCTGCGTCGCGCCATCGATCAGACCATTGAGGACGGGATCGGGAAGCCGCCGTTCGCGGCCGACGTGATGATCGGCAGCGGTGGCACGTTCACGAACCTCGCCGAGATGGCCCAGGCCGAGCGGGACGGCAAGGTCACCGGCGCGCGCGACTATCAGCTGAGCCGCGCCGAGGTCACGCGCCTCCTGGCGCGGCTACGCGAGACGCCGCTCGATGCGCGCCGCCAGATCCCGGGCCTGAATCCACAGCGCGCCGACATCATCGTAGCCGGCGTGGCCGTCATCGCACGCCTCACGCGGTGGCTCGGCAGCCAGCGCGTGTTGGTAAATGACCGCGGCGTCCGCGACGGCGTGCTG
>DASQAM010000490.1:0-2836 GCA_035635735.1 Gemmatimonadales bacterium
GTGCGGGGCGGGCTCGCCTGGCTCGACCACGAGTGCGACGACCGCTACGGTAAGACGTTCGTCGCCTGCATGGCGGGGGAGCGCGGCGCGGTGCTCGACGCCATCGCCTGGCCGGCCAAGGCGAAGCCCGCGCACGCCGTCGGCGTGGCGTTCTTCAACCGGTTCCGCGACCTGACCGCATCGGGGTTCTTCTCCAGTCGCACGGGCGTGCAGGATCTGCGGTATGTCGGGAACACATTCGTCTCCGAGTGGAAAGGCTGTCCCCCGGAGGCGCTCGCCAAGCTGGGGGTGACGTACTAATGGGACGTGCGACGCGGGAGGGGCCGACGAGTATGACCGGGAAACGACTCGGCGTCGGCTTCGTCGGAAGCGGGTTCAATGCACGATTTCATCTCCTCGCGTTCCAAAGCGTGCGGGACGCGGACGTGCTGGGCGTGTGGAGCCCGAACCACAAGCACGCTCAGGATATGGCGTCCGTCGCCCGGAAGCTGGACGTGGGGGAGGCAAAGCCATATCGCTCGTTGGCAGAGATGGTGGCCGACCCCGCGATCGATGCGCTCTGGGTGTGCGGTCCGAACTTCGCCCGCATCGACAACTTCGAGGAGATCGCGGACGCGGTCGCGCGCGGCAAGGGAGAGCTCCGCGGGATCGCGTGTGAGAAACCACTCGGCCGCAACGTCGCGGAAGCGAAGCGCGTCCTCGAGCTCACGAAGAAGGCCGGGATCGCCCACGGTTATCTCGAGAACCAGGCGTTCGCGCCGGCCGTGGCGCAAGGCCGCGCCATCATCTGGGCGCGCGGCGCCACGCTTACGGGCCGCCCCTATCTGGCGCGGGCGGCTGAGGAGCACAGCGGACCCCACATGCCTTGGTTCTGGCAGGGAAAGCTCCAGGGCGGCGGCGTCCTCAACGACATGATGTGTCACTCCTCGCTGGTGGTGCGGCATCTGCTGACGCCGCCCGACGCGCCCCTCGGATCCGTGCGCCCGGCGCGCGTAACGGGCCACATCGCGAGCCTCAAGTGGTCCCGTCCCGCGTACGCCAAGCGCCTGCAGCAGCAGATGGGGAAGGACGTGGACTACACCAAGACCCCGTCGGAGGACTTCGCGAGCGTGCTGATCGAGTTCGAGACCGAGGACGGCGCCACCGTGATCGGCGAGGCGACCACGTCCTGGAGCTTCGTCGGCGCCGGGCTGCGGCTCTCCGCCGAGCTGCTCGGCCCCGAATACTCGATGTCGTGGAACACGCTCGACAGCGGGCTGAAGCTGTTCTTCAGTCGCGAAGTGAAAGGGAAGACGGGCGAGGACCTGGTGGAGAAGCAGAACGCCGAGATGGGGCTCATGCCCGTGGTGACGAGCGAGTCGGCGACCTACGGGTACGACGCCGAGGATCGGCACTTCGTGCGCGTGTTCCTCGGTCGCGAGTCGCCGCTGCTGACGTTCGACGACGGGCTGGAGGTCGTGAAGGTCCTGATGACGGCCTACAAGAGCGCCGAAGAGGGGAAGACCCTCGACTTTCCGCCGGCGGGCATCGAACGGTTCGTGCCGGCGGTGGCGAAGGGAACCTGGAGACCATAGTGCGGAATGCGGAGTGTGGAACGCGGAATTGCACTGAAGGGTCGATCGCCGAGCGACGCTCAGGCTTACATTCCGCACTCCGCATTCCGCATTCCGCACTACTCGCGCTCGGATGGATGCTGCCGGCCACAATGACCGCCCAACAATGGCCCGTTCATGCGATGGACCGCCCCCGGCCTCCCGTTGTGGATCCCGGCCCGGAGCGGCCACCCGTCCCGCCGCCCTCCGATGCCATCGTGCTGTTCGACGGGAAGGATCTGTCGCAATGGCGGGCACAGGACGGCACGTTCGCCAAGTGGGTGGTGCGCGACGGATACGCGGAAGTCGCCGCCGGCACGGGATCGATCACTACGGCGCAGGGCTTCGGGGACGTCCAGCTCCACATCGAGTGGGCGACACCCTCGCCACCCAAAGGGAATGGCCAGGAGCGCGGCAACAGCGGCGTGATCTTGATGACGCACTACGAGATCCAGGTGCTCGATTCGTACCATAACGAGACCTATGCCGACGGCCAGGCCGGGGCCGTGTACGGACAGACCCCGCCGCTCGTGAACGCCAGCCGCCCCCCCGGCCAATGGCAGACGTACGACATCATTTTCCACCGGCCCCGCTTCGCGGCCGACGGGACCGTGCGCGACTCGGCGCGGGTGACGGTGCTGCACAACGGGTTGCTGGTGCAGGACAATACGATCATCACCGGCTGGACGGTGCACGCAGCGCGCGCGCACTACGAGCCGCACCCGGACCGGCTTCCGCTCCTCCTGCAAGACCACGGAAACCCGACCCGCTACCGGGACATCTGGGTCAGGGAATTACGGGAGTAGCATCTTGCCGATACTGGCCGTGCTGGCCCTCGTCCTCGCTTCGGACTCCATCCCCGCCATCGTGCCGCGCCCGGCGCACATCGCCGTGAAGTCGGGCGCTTTTGCATTGACGGCCGGCACGGCGATCGTGACCGATCGCGCCCTGCGAGGGCTGGGCGAGCTGTTGGGCGACTATCTCTTCCCCGCCACCGGTCTGCGGCTCGCCGTCCGCAGCGCCGCGCCCGCAGGGACGCCCGTCATCTCCATCCGCCTCGACTCCTCCCTCGCCCGCCTCGGCGACGAAGGCTATCGGCTCGACGCCAGCCCGTCGCACGTCGCGATTCGAGCCTACCGCGCGGCAGGCGCGTTCTACGGACTCCAGACACTCCGGCAGCTCTTCCCGCCCGCGATCTTCCGGCTGGCCCAGACGGCCGGTGTGATATGGAGCATCCCCGCGAT
>DASQAM010000491.1:0-3422 GCA_035635735.1 Gemmatimonadales bacterium
GCATGCGCAAGGGCCCGATGGGACCGATCTGGATGGTCAGCGAATCGGTGCCGAGGCGATTCACTTCGACGTTCCACGGCTCGTCCGTCCCGAGCGGCAGCATGGTGGCGGTGTAGCGGTCGGTGCCGGCGGCGCGGGCCCGGCGCGTCACCTCTTCGACCAGGGCGTATGCCTGGCCGACGTACGGCAGCGCACCCGGGCCGGTCTTCACGCGCATGGTCGCCGTCGACTCGCCCTGCGGGACCGTCATCACCGCCGTGTCGCCCGAGAAGCTCGCGGTGGCCCGGCGCTCCAGCGGGCCGGGGGCCCCCGAGACGTTGTGGGTAATGAGCTCGAAGCGCTCGACCACGCCGCCGGGACCGAACGTCGCCGTGTAGAGGCGGTGCAGGGTACGGGGGCTCCGGACCACCTGCTCCCCCTCGAGCCGGTCGGCGGTCCGGGTGTATCGCTCGACCGCGAGGGTGTCGCGTCCCAGCCGGACGAGGAACTGTCCCGTCTGGCCCGCCAGGGCGGCCGGAAGGGGAAGCGCGAGCAAAGCGATCAGCAGACTCGACGGTTTGGCGCTCATGGCTATTTCCTCGTGAAGGGGATCGAGACGCGCGTCGTCTCCCAATCGATTCGGATGACACCCCCGTTGCCCTGTGGAAGAACGGCGATCGTCAGCTGCTCCACCGGCCGCGGCAGCGACTCGGTCTTCGCGTCGACGCGCGCGAAATCCGAGTCCGCCGCGTAGTCGGTGCCCCACAGGGGGGCCCGGGTCGGGAGCGTGCAGGCCTCACCCTCGCAGGGCGCCTTGGTCTGCTTGTTGAGGATCAGCTTCCAGCCGGTGGGTGCCGGAAGGGTCCACAGGGTGTAGGCGCCCTTGGGGATCGAGGTTCCGCCCATCACGAGGTCGGCGGACGTCGTGAAGCGCGTGGCGAAGTTCCCTCCGGTGCGCCACACCTTGTTCCACGAGACGATGTCGCCGAAGATCTTGCGGCCGCGCATGGCGGGACGGCCGTAGTCGACGGTGATGTGGGCGCCGCCGACGTCGACACGCACCGAGTCCGGAGGAGAGAGCTGGCCGAGAGGTCGATTCCCGAATGCCGCGGCGAAGGCGTCGAGGTCGAGCGTCGGCACGCGGGTGACCACCACCTTCTGCGTCGTGAGCCGGCCGTCCACTCCGAGGATGCGCCCCGCGGCATCGACCTTGAAGAGGGTAGGGGCGTCGCCCGGGAACGCGACGCCCATCGAGTCGCGCGTCGGGAACGTCACCGAGAGATCGAACGTGTTGGTGCCGCCGAACCCGAGCACCGTGACCTTCACCGGCGACCCGCCGAGCACCCGGGCTCGCCGTCCGGTCTGATCGTACAGGGCGTAGCAGAAGTTGATGAAGGGCAGGGCGCCCCGGCCGTCCGGGGTGGCCACGTGCGCCGTGGTCGTCTGGCCGTTGCGCGTCAGGTCCACGAACGCCTCGTCGTTCGTGTAGCGCCCCACGGCGTGGATCGGCGAGACGTCGGACGCCACGACGGGCTTGTTGTCGAGCTCGATGTGGCTGATCAGGCCGTCGGCGCCGAGCGTGGCGACGAAGTGCCGGGAGATCACGGGCGCCCGGTCGCGCATGACCATGTCGTCCACCAATCGGTCGGCGGTGCGGGTGTAACGCTCGATGCCGATTGTGTCTTTGCCGAGCGTGATGACGAACGCCCCGCTGTCGGGCGCTTGCAACGTGACGGCGAGCAGGTACATCAGGAAATGCATGGGGATCTCCGAGTGGTCATTTCACTCGAATCGATTTGACTTCGTCATTCTGCGCAATCTTGTTGACCACGTCCTGTCCCTTGGTGACCTGTCCGAAAACGGTGTGGACCGCGTCAAGGTGCGGCTGGGGGGAGTGACAGATGAAGAACTGGCTGCCGCCGGTGTCCTTCCCGGCGTGGGCCATGGACAACGTCCCCGCGACGTGCTTGTGAACGTTCTTCTGGGTCTCGCACTTGATGGTGTAGCCGGGCCCGCCGGTGCCGACGCGTCCCTTCCCGGTCTTCGAAATCGGGTCACCACCCTGAATCATGAAGTTCGGGATCACGCGGTGAAACGTGGTGCCGTCATAGAATCCCGAGTTCGCGAGCTTCTCGAAGTTCGCGACCGTGCCGGGCACTTCGTCGGCGAACAGCTCCACGTCGATTCTGCCCTTCGCGGTCTCGAAGACGGCCTGTTTGTTCGGCATCATCACTCCAGAGAGAGGTTTTCTTCCACTTGTGCCAGGGTCTTCATCCCCACAATCACGAGCGACACCGCCTCGTTGTCCAGCACGAACCGGAGCGCCAGCTGCGCCGGCGTCACACCGGCCTGCCCGGCCAGATCCTTGACGCGCTCCGCCACTGCCGTGAGCTGCGCCACATAGGGGCGCGGCATGTGGGCGCGAATGTCGCCCTTGTCCCACGTGCTGTCCCGCCCGTACTTCCCGGCGAGCAGGCCGTTGGCGAGCGGCTCGCGCGCGATCACACCCACGTTGGACGCCCGAGCGACGACGAAGAAGCGGTCTTCCGCCTCGCGCCGCACCAGGTTGTACACGATTTGGACCGTGTCGGGTCGCGTCACTTCCACGGCGGCGAGTCCCTCTTCGGGGGGGTGGACCGACACGCCGTAGAACCGGATCTTGCCTTCCCGCTTCAGGTCCTCGAGCACCAGGTACGTGTCCGGGTCGGCGATCAGGCTGAGCGCGGGGTTGTGAAGCTGCAGCAGGTCGATGTAGTCGGTGGCGAGACGTCGCAGCGATTGCTCGACGGCAAATCGCACGTACTCGGGAGAAAAATTGGCATCGTGGGTCACCGGCAGCGGGACGTCCGGCGCGAGCTCGCCGACCGGCCTGCCGACCGCCTCGGCGATCCGGCCCAGGAGCAGGGGGTTCACGGCCCGATTGTAAAAATTGCCGCCGACCTTGGTGGCAACGACCACGCGCTGGCGGATTCCCGCGAGGGCCTCGCCCAGCAGCTGCTCCGAGTGCCCGTGCCCGTACACGTCCGCCGTATCGAAGAAGTTGCACCCCAGGTCGTAGGCGCGGCGCACGGCGCGCAGTGACTCGGCATCGTCGGTAGGACCGTAGGAGTTGCCGAACCGGTTGCCGCCGATGGCCCACGCGCCGAAGCCGATGGGGCTGACCGCGAGGCCGGTTCGGCCGAGCACTCGACGCCTCATCGCAAAAGGTCCCGGAGTGCCCCGGCAGTGCTCACGGGCAGCGAGCAGGTCGTGCCGAGGCACACAGTTGCGGCCGGCTGCTCCGCGGTCTTACGGACCACCACCTTGCGGGGCCGGTAGGCCTGGAGGGCACGGAGATGCATCTCGCACGCCGGCCCCGGACCTCTGGCACCCGACACCTCGACGCGCGTGACGGGGTTCAGAGCCCAATCGATGGCCCGCACGAGCGTCGCGCCGTACAAGGC
>DASQAM010000492.1:0-1823 GCA_035635735.1 Gemmatimonadales bacterium
CCCGCCCGCAATGCGCGACGAGGTTGCGCCGCTCGCCGGCCTCGAGGCGCCGCACGGGAAGTACTTCGTCACGGGCAATCACGAGTACTACTGGGATGCGGCCGGTTGGGTGCGCGAGCTGGAGGGGCTCGGCTTCAGTGCCCTCATCAACGGGCACCAGGTGATCCGCCGCGGGACCGGCCGGATCGTGCTCGCCGGGGTGACGGACCTCTCGAGCGGGGGCCTTCCGGGACATGCCTCCGATCCGGCGGCAGCAGTCGCGGGGGCGCCGGAGAGTGACGTCCGGGTGCTGCTGGCCCATCAGCCGAAGAGCGCATTTGCGGCGCGCGCCGCCGGGTACGACCTGCAGCTCTCGGGGCACACGCACGGCGGCCAATACTTCCCGTTCAACCTCCTGGTGCGGCTGTTCCAACCGTTCGTCGCGGGACTCCACCGGCTGGAGGCGATGTGGCTGTACGTGAGCCGGGGGACGGGCTATTGGGGGCCGCCGCTGCGGCTGGGCGCGCCCGCCGAGATCACCCTGATTCAGCTGGTGCGTGCTTGAGCGTGTCGGCCAACCCACCCGAATGGGTAGCAACTGCAATCGCCGGGTCTTGACGCTCCTGGGACCGGGGCGTATCGTCCGGGTCCTGTCGCACCGTAGCAGCAACGTTCCGATGTGGAGTGACATCGACTCGTGATGCAGCTCGCGCTGGTCCTGCTTCTGGTCCTGGTCCTGCTGAGCATTAGCTCAGACCGGGGTCTGCGGCGCGCGCCAATCAAGCACATGAGCAGCTAGCGATACAAGAAGGACGCAGTGAGCGCCGCGGACCCCAGAAGGTCCGCGGCTTTTTTTTCACCATTAACGCGAGACAGGGAGCACGGGAGCCACCCATGGGGAGAGACGTCATCATCTTCGACACGACCCTGCGCGACGGCGAGCAGGCGCCCGGCAATTCAATGACGGCCGAGGAAAAGATGCGTCTCGCCCGCCAGCTGGACACGCTCGGGGTAGACGTGATCGAAGCGGGGTTCCCGAGCGCGTCCGAGGGCGACCGGCGGGCCGTCAGGGCGATCGCCGAGGGTGTCCGCCGTCCCGTCATCGCTGCGCTGGCCCGCTGTCACGACCGGGACATCGACCTCGCCGGCGAGGCGGTGCGACCGGCGGCGCGACCGCGGGTGCACGTCTTCATCGCCACCTCAGACCTGCACCTCGAGTGCAAGCTGCGGCTGAGTCGCGACCAGTGTCTCGAGCGGGCACGCGAGGCGGTACAGCGGGCTCGTCGCTATACCGACGACGTCGAGTTCTCGGCCGAAGACGCGACGCGGACCGATCTCGAATTCCTGTGCCGCGTGGTCGAGGCGGCGATCGCCGCGGGGGCGACGACGATCAATCTCCCGGACACGGTGGGCTACGCGTTACCCGTCGAGTACGGAGCCATGTTCCGCGCCGTGCGCGAGCGGGTTCCCAACGCCGACCGCGTCGTATTCAGCGCACACTGCCATGACGACCTCGGGCTCGCGGTGGCCAACTCGCTCGCCGCGATCGAAGCGGGAGCCGGACAGGTCGAATGCACCGTCAACGGCATCGGTGAGCGTGCCGGCAATGCGGCGCTGGAAGAGATCGTCGTGGCGGGACGCGTGCGGCCGCACGCGGTCGCCTTCCACTGCGGGGTGAACCCTCAGGAGCTGTTCCGGACGAGCCAGCTCCTGTCCCACGTGATCGGTGTCTTTCCCCAACCCAACAAGGCCGTGGTCGGCCGCAACGCCTTCGCCCACGAAGCGGGGATCCACCAGCACGGCGTGCTGCAGAACGGGCTCACGTACGAGATCATCCGCCCGGA
>DASQAM010000493.1:0-2803 GCA_035635735.1 Gemmatimonadales bacterium
GACCGCGCCGCTCGTGACGGGCAACCGCCTGGTCACCGAGCTCGGCGCGGGAGTCACGATGCTCGATGTCGACTCGTTGCTGCGCGAATCACCGGTGCACACGCTCACCGAGCTCCTCACCGGACGCGTTCCCGGACTGGAAGTCCTCGCCAGCTCGGGAACGTTCGGGACCGGATCGCGCATCCTGATGCGTGGCGCGGCGAGCTTCTTGGCGACGAGCGCACCGCAGATCTACGTGGATGGGATCCGCGCGGACGACGACGCGGCGACGCTCCTCGTGCCCGTCGGCGGTCAAACGACCTCGCGGGTGGACGACATCGACGTGGAACGCATCGCGACCATGGCGATCCTTCCCGGCCCGGCCGCGACGGCGCTGTACGGGACCGACGCCGCCAACGGCGTGCTGCTCATCACGACGAAGCGGGGAGTGCCCGGTCGGTCGCGGCTGCGGGCATTTTCGTCGCAAGGGGTGGCCGCACAGCCGCTCGATTTTCCCGGCAACTTCCGCGGGGTGGACTCGTCGGGAGCGCGCTGCTTTGCGGCCGACGTGGCCAGCGGACGGTGCCGGTTGCTCAGCGGCAACGTGCTCGCCGCTCCCGCATCATCTCCGTTCCGCCATGGATACCTGCGGCAGTATGGCGTGAGCGCGTCCGGCGGGAGCACCTCGAGGCGGTACTCGGTTGCTGCGCAATGGGACGGCTTCGGCGGCGTGTACGGGCTGCCCGGCGGCGAGCAAGCCCGGCTCGCAACCACCGGTGGTCTGCGCGCCGACGTGCTGAACCCCAATTATCAGCAGCGTACCGACCTGCGGGGAAGCGGACAGCTGTTGAGCGGGGACCGCGCGGACCTCACGGTGAACGCGGGCTACTTCGCGAGCAACCTGCGCCTGCCGAGCAACGACAACGGCCCCGGCATCCTCTCGAGCGGTCTGCTCGGCGGCGATTCCACCCGCGGCGGCTGGGGCACATTCCTTCCGGGTGAGCTCTTCCAAGTCACCACGTCTCAGCACGTCGAACGGGTGAATGGGAGTCTCGCCGCCACATGGCGCCCCCTCGCCCAGCTCAATGTGCGCGCCGTGGCCGGTCTCGATCACACCGATCAGCACGATGGTCAGGTGCAACGCCCCGGGGAGGGACCCAACGCGAACCCGGCGTATTCGTACGTGGCGGAGGGCCAGCGGCGCGGCAGTCGTTTCACCGGCGCGCTCACAGCGACCGCAATGTTCGAGCTGTCTCCGGCGCTCTCCATGCGCACCACGGCCGGAGTGCATTACTTCAGGAACAGCCTGAAGTTGTTCGACAGCACGGCGTCCCTCTTCGGGAGCGGGTTCAGTATCCGTTGGCAGCGGCTGCGCGCGGTCACGTCCACCTTCGGCCTCGTGCTGCAACAACAGCTCGCCTGGCGCGACAGACTGTTCATCACGGCCGGCCTACGGCGCGACGCAACCTCGCGATTCGACGTGGGCGACCCGAAACAGGTCTACCCCAGCCTGGGCGTGTCCTGGCGCGGGCCCGTCCCGTCCGGCGAATTCCCCCTCAGCGCCTGGCGCCTCCGGGCGGCGTACGGCGTGGCGGGCCGCGAGGCGGTGGTCGTCGGTCAGCGGCCTGAGCGCAGCAGCGAGCTCGAGGCCGGGGCGGATGCCGAGCTGCTCACAGGCAGGGTCACGTTCAGCGGTACGATCTACAGGAAGCGCACATCGAACGTGCTTGCGGTGTTCCTGTCCCCAGGATCGGCCGGTGGAGGCTTCGACGTCTTTGACGCGGGCGCGGTCACCAATAAGGGAATCGAGTTGTCTCTGGCGGCGAGTCTGGTCGAGCGGCCGGACGTCGCGTGGAGCGTGGGGCTGTCGGCGTGGGGTAATCGCAACCGGGTCGCGATGTCGGGGTTGGTGTCAGCCTTTGTTTTCACCGGCGGCGGCCGCCTGTTCCAGACGGCCGAAACCGGTCTCCCGCTCGGCAGCTACACGGGCAATCCCATCATCCGCTACGCGGACGTGAACGGGGACGGCCTGGTGTCCCCCACCGAGGTGCAGGTCGCCACAGAGCGGGCATTCCTCGGCACGCCGTTCCCGACGCAGGGAGCATCCTTGAGCAGCGCCCTCACGCTGCGTCGCCGCTTCCGGATTGCAGGACTTTTGGAGTACCGTGGTGGGAATAGCCTACTGAACGGCACGGAAGAGATCCGATGCATCCGGGGCAGCTGTCGGGCGTCGAGCGATCCTTCCACGCCGCTCGCGGATCAGGTGGCGTTGGCTGCGTGGGCAGCGGGCACGCCGGCTGGATGGGTGGAATCCGCGAGCTTTCTCAAGCTGCGCGAGCTCTCCGTTGCCTTCACCGCGCCCGCGACTTGGGCTGGTCGCCTCGGTGCCGCGAGCATGACGTTCACGTTGGCGGGTCGCAACCTGCTGACCCTGACGAGCTACAAAGGCCTCGACCCCGAAGTCAACGCGCACGGCACCGAAGGCGCCGTGTTCGAAGACCTGTTCACGCAGCCGTTGCCGCGCTATTGGACCGCGCGCCTCGACCTGACGTACTGATCACCCGTCCACAAGGAACATTCGATGCTTCGCTCGTTGCGTCTTGCGCTGCTGCTGTGGGCGGGACCCGCGCTGGCCGCGCCCGCCCAGGAAACTGCTTCCGACACCCTGCTGACTGTCGACCATTACCTGGACTGGGAGCAGGTGTCCGATCCGCAGATCTCCCCCGACGGCTCGCAGATCGTGTATACGCGCCGCTGGGTGAACAAGATCGACGACAAATGGGAGTCGGCCCTCTGGATCATGAGCGCCGACGGGTCGCACCAC
>DASQAM010000494.1:0-3401 GCA_035635735.1 Gemmatimonadales bacterium
AGAACGCGGCGGGCGAGAACAGGTCGGCCATGTGCAGGGAGGAGCCGATCGGCGCGCGGGCCGCGCACCACGCGGCCACGAGCGCGACGAACCAGCGCCAGCGGCCCGGCGGCGCGGCGAGACACGCGAGCAGCAGCGCGACGACCAGCGCGACCGCCGTGTGCTGCGTCGCGCCGCGCAGTGCGACGAGCTTCGCGTCGCCCTGGGCCGGCGGCACCGGCCGGACGCTGAACAGAGTATCGCCATGCGCGCAGTCGATCGGGCAATAGTCGAAGACCTCGCCCGTGTGTGGTGCGAGACCCGGCGTATAGAAGCGCAGTCCCACGCCGTAGGCGTCCTCGAACCGTGCGCTGACCGCGCCGCCGCGGTCCGGCGCCGCCGGTACCATGTCGAGCAACACGCTCCCCACCGCACTCCCGCCGTCCTGCGTCTGGCGCCGGGCCTCGAGCGACACGTAAAATGGTGTGATGACGGCGCGCAGCTCCGCGGTGTCCCGCGCGGGAACGAACCGGTGGCGGCCGGCCCAGGCCACGGGCGTCCCGTCGGGGGCAAGGATCACCACGCCCCGCTCCACCCCCGGCGTCCGCGTGCCGGAGCGCACGGCGTCCCGCACGCGCACAAACGCGGCCTCGCGGGGCAAGAGCGCCGCGGTCATGCCGCGCTCCGCGAGCCGGCGCGCCTCGGCAACCGCGGCGGCCAGCGTGCCCTTCAGCGCAGATGAATCCTGCGGCAGCCTGCCCGCCCGCACCTCGGGCCAGCAGCACTCGATCCGCTGCACCTGCCGCACACCGAGCAGCACGGTCGCGCCAAGGCCGAGGCAAGCGAGCGCGACTACAGCCGGGCCCGCGAGCCGGAGCGACGGGGGCCAGCGGGACATCCGGACGGCGAGCAACGTAGCGGCGACACCCGCCGCACCCGCCGCCCACGCCCAGGCCGGCGCGCCCCCGTGCAGCCACTCGGTGGCGGCGATGGTCGCGACACACGCGGCGAGCGCGACATGAGCACGCCGCTGCACCTCAAAACCCTCGTCCCCGACGAGGTGCGTTTCATTCTTGAGCGCGATGCCCGCCTCCTCGTACCGGTGGGCACGTGCGAACAGCACGGGCCGCACCTCCCGCTCGGTTGCGACACCATCATCGTCGAGCGCCTGGCCGACGACCTCTCCGGAGCCCTCGAGATCCTCCGGGCCCCAACGATCGAATATGGGGTCAACACCGCCACCAAGCGGCCCTTCCCCGGCAACGCCTCGGTCCGTCGCAAGACCCTGCACCGGTGGATGAACGACCTGCTGGGTGCCTGGGAGGAGGCGGGCGTCGAAAGCTTCATCATTCTCACCGCCCATGGCCACGACCCGCACCAGGAGGCGCTCTCCACCCTGCGCACTCGCCAAGCCCGCATCTCCACCGTCGACGTCTTCGCCCTCGACTTCTCGGACGACCTGGAGGACCCCGACGGGCCGATGCACGGAAGCGAGCTAGATACATCGCTGCTGCTCTACCTCGCCCCGGAGCTCGTCCACATGGACCGCGCCCTGGACTTCGTGCTTCCGGAGAAACAACGCACCCGCTACCTGCGCACCAGCGCCGGCTCCCTCCCCGAGCGCTCTCCCGGGTCGCTGGGCCGGCCCTCGATCGCCACCCGGGAGAAGGGCGAGCGACTCTAGAAGATGATTTACGATCGCGTCGCGACGCGAGTGCTGGGAGTGCCCGTCCTGTGAATGCCGTCCTGTTCGTACTGCTCGCGCTCCAGGGCCCCGTGGACGAAGGCACGCTCGTCGTGCGTGAGGACACGCTCGAGATCGCGCGCGAGACGTTCCGCCTCACGGCGGTGCGCACCGGCGCCGGGGTGACCCGCTGGAAGCTCGCGACGACCATCCGCTACGACCGCACCCGTCCCGTCGTGGTGCTCGACCCGATCGTCGAGCTCGGCCCCGATTCGAGCCCGGTGAGCCTGGAATACACCGTGGCCGACCCGCGCGAGCCGTTGCGGATCCTCGGCCAGCTCACCCGCGGGCGGTTCGTGGTCCGGCTGCTGGGCCGGCGCACCGAACGGGCCCGCGAGTTCCCCGCTCCGTCTCCCGCGGCAGTGGTCGACGATTCGGTCTTCGCGCTCTACCTTCCCGTCGCCTGGCAGGGGCGTCCCCGGCCCGTCACCGTGACGTGCGTCTTCCCCCGCGCCGGGCGACGGGAGCTTTTGACCGTGCAGGATCTGGGCGTCGAGTCCACTACGCTGAACCGCGACCCGGCGGTCCTGCGGCACATCACACTGACGGGGGGGGAGAACCGCGTGATCCACCTCTGGCTCGCCGCCGACGGCCGGCTCGCGAAAGTCGAGGTGCCGTCGCGCCGTCTGGTCGCCGAGCGGGCACCCGCGTCCTGAGGTTAGATTCGTCGCGTCTCGAAACCTGTCGCGGGCGCGCCGCGTATGAGGAAGCTCATGAGGCCCTTTCTTTTGTCCGTCGGGCTCGCCGTCTGCCCAGCCCTCGCCGTCTGCCAACAACCCGTTCCCGCGACCCTCTCGCTCGCCGACGCCATCGCGCTCGCGCGGCAGAACAACCCCGCCTACCGGCAGACGATCCACGATCGGTCGCCGGCGGCGTGGGGCGTGCGGAACGCCTGGTCCAGCCTGTGGCTGCCGAGCGTGACGGCCTCGGGCGGCGTAGGCTATGCGGGCCCGGGCGAGCAGAACTTCCTCACCTCGAGCTTCTCGCAAGGTGTCTCGACCTGGTCCTCGAGCTACAGCTTCCTGCTCGACTGGACACTGAACGGGCAGACGCTCAGCCAACCCGGACTCAAGAAGGCGCAGCTGAACGCGGCGGACGCGGACGTGCGCGGCGCCGAAACGAACCTCGTGACCGCGGTGACCCAGCAGTACCTGACGGTGCTGCAGGCGCGGGACAACGCCGAAGTGGCGCGACAGCAGCGCGATCACGACGAGCAGTTCCTGAAGCTGGCGCAGGCGCGCTACGACGTCGGTCGCGCGTCGCTGATCGACGTGCGGCAGGCGCAGGTGGCGCGCGGTGCGGCCCAGGTGGCGCTGCTGCGCGCGCGCACGGCGGTCCAAGTCGAGAAGCTGCGGCTGTTCCAGCAGATCGGCGTGTCGGCACCGGTAGACCTCGGGACCGTACAGCTCACCGACACGTTCAGTGTCCAGACCCCGGGCTGGCAGTTGACCGACTTGCTCGGAATGGCCGAGCAGCAGAACCCGTCGCTCAAGGCATTGCGGGAGCGGGAGCGTGCCGCCGGGTGGGGCGTGAAGGCGGCCTCCTCGAGCTGGGGTCCGTCGGTGTCGCTGTCGGCCGGCTGGTCCGGGTTCACGCAGAAGCTGTCGGACATCAATCCGACCATCGGGGCCATACGGGCGAGCGCCCAAACCGATTCGCTGGCGTGTGCCTACGAGAA
>DASQAM010000495.1:0-17991 GCA_035635735.1 Gemmatimonadales bacterium
TTCACCTGCCGTCTCGAGGTGCGGTGCAATATGTCCCGGGGGGAGTCGAGGGCAAGGTACATCTGCGCCAGGATCAGGCGTTTGGTTTCAAGTTTCAACCTGCGTTAGTCCTCACCCCCGTCCCCCTCTCTCGTGCGTTGGTCCTCACGAGGGGACGGGAGTTGATGGGGTGAGGACTCTCGAAGGGATAGGAGTAAGGGGAGTGAGGACACCCGAAGAGAGAGGAGGTAAGCGGTGAGGACTCCCGCCCTAGCTTCGGCGGCGGGGGTTGCGCAACCTTGACAACCGTGCCGTACCGCCTCTCCAAGTCCCGCTTCACCTCCGGCCTCCAGTGCCACAAGAAGCTGTGGTGGGAGGTGCACGAGCCGAACGCGCTCGAGCTGCAGCCCGACAAAGTGCTGCAGGACCTGTTCGACCAGGGACGCCAGGTGGGTGAGCTGGCCCGCACGCGCTATCCGGGCGGCGTGCTGATCGACTTGCCGCACCACGCTAGCGCCGAGCGCGTCGCCGCGACGCAAAGAGCGCTCGACGCAGGCGCACCGGCGATTTTCGAGGCGACGTTCATTGCCGACGACACCTTCGTCGCGATCGACGTGCTCGAGAAACAGGGCGACGGGTACCACCTCACCGAGGTCAAATCGTCCACCTCGCAGAAAGACGAGCACATCTCGGACGTTGCCATTCAGGCCCGGGTCGCGGCGGCTTGCGGCGTGAACGTCACCGCTGCCGCCGTGCTGCACTTGAACAAGGAGTTCCGGCATCCTGCCTCGGGCGACCTGTTCGCCCGGACCGACGTCACCGCTCCTGTCGTAGAGTTCCTTGCGGGAGTCCCAGACGAAATTGATCGCCAGCGGGAGATGCTCGCGGGGCCGCTCCCAGATGTCCCGGTCGGCCTGCACTGTTTCGAGCCGCGCGAGTGCCCGTTCATGGCCCGTTGCTGGCCCGATACGCCGAACCACATCCGGCATCTCGCCGGCGTCGGACCGAAGCGGACCGCGGCCTACCTCGCCCGTGGCATCACGTCCATTGGCGAGTTGCCGGCGAAGGAGAAGCTCAACTTCACCCAGCGGCGCCAGCTCAAGGCGATGGCCGAGAACCGCATTATGGTCGAGCCCACGCTCCGCCGTGAGTTGGAGCCCCTAATCGTCCCCAGCCGCCTGGGCTTCCTCGACTTCGAGACGATCGCCCGCGCGATTCCCGTGTGGCCCGGCATGGCCCCGTGGCAGCAGGCCGCCGCACAGTTCAGCTACCACGAGCGGCAGCCGGACGGCAGCTACACGCACGCCACGTTCCTGGCGGAGGGACCAGACGACGCGCGCCCGAAGCTGGCCGCGGCGATGGTGCGCGCCACCGCCAACGCCGAGCGCGTGGTGATGTACACGCCGTTCGAGAAGACCCGCATCCGCGAGCTGCAACAGGCGGTGCCCGAGCTCGCCGCCGAGCTCGCGGCGCTCGAGGCCAAGCTCATCGACCTGCACCCCGTGGTGAAGAATTGCGTGTATCACCCAGATTTCCGGGGGAGCTTCAGCCTGAAGTACATCCTCACACCGCTCGTGCCCGAGCTGACGTATAGCGATCTCGTGATCGTGGACGGCCGGGTCGCGAGCGTGGAAATCGCCCGGCTGCTGTTCGTGGCGGACAAGATCCCTCGGCAGGAGCGCGATCGGGTGCGCCAGGATCTACTCAACTATTGCGAGCGCGACACCTGGGCGATGGTGAAGCTGGTCGAACGGCTCAAGGAGCTTAGTGCACAACACTGACCCCGGGCGCGAGCCCGGGGAATCCGCCTAGCGGTTCTTCTCAAACAGAGGCAAGTACTGTGAATACCCCTCGGCGCTCAAACTCTCGACCGGAATGAACCGCAGCGCGGCCGAGTTGATGCAGTAGCGTAGGCCGGAGGGCGCGGGGCCGTCGTCGAACACGTGGCCCAGGTGCGAATTGCCGTGGGTGGAGCGCACCTCGGTCCGCACCATGAGGAACGAGCGGTCGCTGTCCTCGCGCACGTTGGCGCTGTCGAGCGGTTGCGTGAAGCTGGGCCAGCCCGTGCCCGATTCGAACTTGTCGAGCGAGCTGAATAACGGCTCGCCTGACACCACGTCCACGTAGATGCCGGGCTGGTGGTTGTCCCAGTACTCGTTGTGGAACGGCGGCTCGGTCGCCGCATGTTGGGTCACCTCGTACTGCAGCGGCGACAGGGTCCGCCGCAGCTCCGCATCACTCGCCTTGGTCTCGTTCATGCTCACCTCGTCCTTTCCCCACAACTCCTTCAAGCGCCGGTCGCGGCCACATGCCACGCGATACAGGCCGTAGTTCACGGGATTCTTCTTGTAGTAATGCTGGTGATACTCCTCCGCCGGGTAGAACGTGGTGGCGCGGAGCAGGGCGGTGGTGATGGGCTTCCCGAACCGCCGCTCGAGCGCACGCAACGACGCTTCGGCCACCCGGAGCTCGGCCGAGTCGCGATAGAACACGGCCGTGCGATACTCCGGCCCGTGGTCGCAGAACTGGCCGTCCGCTTGCGTCGGATCGATGTCGTGCCAGAACGCGTCCACCAGCCGCGCGTAGCTGATCCGCTGCGGGTCGTACACCACCTGCACCGACTCGAGATGTCCCGTGCGGCCGGTGGACACTTGATCGTAGGACGGGCGCAGCACGCGGCCCCCCGCGTAGCCCACCGTCACGGCCATCACGCCGGGCACCTGGTCGAACGCGCGCTCCATGGACCAGAAGCAGCCGCCCGCGAAGGTGGCGGTGTCGAGCGGGCTCGTAAGAGCGACGGCAAGCGCGAGGAGCAGGTTCATGGCGACAACGTAGAGCCGCGACCCCCGCGCTGGAAGCGTCGCC
Source organism: Gemmatimonadales bacterium (assembly GCA_035635735.1). GTDB lineage: Bacteria > Gemmatimonadota > Gemmatimonadetes > Gemmatimonadales > GWC2-71-9 > AG41. The sequence continues at coordinate 2,845 of DASQAM010000495.1, forward strand.
CACTCATTCTTAGAGCTTTCTCACGAGACTCACACTCCCGGCGCCGCCCGCCGCGCCCTAGGTTTGGCGCGTGCAGATTCTCCTGGTCGAAGACGACCGCGACCTGCGGCGGTTCCTGAGCAAGGCCTTCCGCGAGGAGGGCTACGGCGTCACGGAGGCCGCCACCGGCGACCGGGCGCTGGAGCAGGCGCTGGGCGGCGGCTTCGGCTGCGTCGTGCTCGACGTCATGCTGCCCGGCCGGGACGGCTTCAGCGTCGTGACCGAGCTGCGCGCGCGCGGCGTGTTCACGCCGGTGCTCCTGCTCACGGCGCGCGACGAGCTGGACGCGCGGGTGCGGGGCCTCGAGGGCGGCGCCGACGATTACCTCACCAAGCCGTTCGATCTGCCGGAGCTGCTGGCGCGCGTGCACGCGCTGATTCGCCGCGCCGAGCTGCGCCACAAGGACGCCACGCTCAAGGTCGGCGACATCGTGCTCGATCCGCTCACCCGTCGCGTGACCCAGGGCGAGCGCGTGGTGGACCTGAGCCCGCGCGAGTTCGCGCTGCTCGAGTTCCTGATGCGCAACGCCGGCCGCTCGGTGTCCCGATCCCGCATCGCCGAAGCCGTGTGGAACTACCAGTTCGACCCCGAGACCAACGTGGTCGACGTCTACGTCAACTACCTGCGTAAGAAGCTCAGCTTCGCGGGCCGCCCGGTTCCGATCAAGACGATCCGCGGCGTGGGTTACCGGCTCGAGCGGGAAGCCGCCCCGTGAGCGAGCTGCGGTTGGGTACGGTCCTCACGCGGCGCTTCACCCGCATCGCCTGGACCGCGCTCGCGGCGTACGCGCTGCTGGTGGTGACGGTGTTCGCGGTGACCGGTGAAATGGCGCTGCGGCGCTCGCTCGAGCATTCGGCCGACTTGACGCAGTCGCTGCTCGGCGCCTACCGCGACTCGACCAGCGAGCCCGGGGGTGTCATGCCCTCCGCGCTGGCCGACCGCCTGGTCGCCATGGGCGGCCAGGTGGTGATCACCCGTACCACCACGGGCGCCGGCGGCAAGCAGGAGGTGTACTTCGTCTCGGCCGACATGCCGGCACGCCGGCTCGAGGGCCTGCCGGCGAGTGCGTCGCCCGAGGACGTGCGCCAGGCGCTGCTCGCTGCGATCGCCCAGCGGGCCCGCTGGCGCTACCGCGTGCTGCACCGCGCGGCGGGGGCGTTCGACATCTACGTGGTGGCGAGCCGGGAATCGTACGTCGTCGCGCTGGGCGCGCTCGCGGCCGCGGCGGCGCTATTGCTCCCCGTCGCCGGCCTGGCGGTGGCCCGCGGGGCTCGGCAGGCGGTGGCCGGCGCGCTGCGCCCGCTCGAGCGCGTGGCCGCCGAGACCCGCGCGATCGGTCCGGCGGAGCTTGAGACGCGGCTCACCAGTCCCACGGGCCAGGCGGAAGTCACCGAGCTGGCCGACAGCGTCAACCGCATGCTCGAGCGGGTGGACCGCGCGCATCGCGCCCTGCAGGCGTTCACAGCGGACGCGAGTCACGAGCTGCGCACGCCGCTCACGCACTTGCGCGCGCAGGTACAGTGGGCCGGCGCCGAGGGCCGCAGCGAGGCGGAGACGCGCGACGCGCTCGCCGCGATGGAGCGGGTGCTCGACCAGACGGCGAAGCTCGTGGAAGAGCTGCTGCTCATTGCCCGCGGCGAAAACCGCCAACTGGCGCTGGCGTTGGAACCGTTCGACCTGACGGCGGTGATGGATGAAGTCCGCGAGATCACCGAAGCGATGGCCGTGGACCGTGACCTCGTCGTGCGGGCGACGCCATCGCCGCCCCGCTGGGCCTTGGGCGACGCCAATCGCACGCGCCACGTGCTGCTCAACCTCGGCTCGAACGCCGTGCGCTACACGCCGAGCGGCGCCATCACATTCGCGCTCGAGACCGACGGCGCCGAGGTCGGCGTGAGCGTGCGCGACACTGGGCCCGGCATCGCCCCCGAGCACGTGGAGCGGATCTTCGACCGGTTTTTCCGGGTGGATCAGTCGCGCAGCCGCGATCTCGGCGGCAGCGGCCTGGGCCTCGCCATCGCGCGGCTGCTCGCCGAGCTGCAGGGCGGCAACATTACGGTCACGAGTACGCCGGGGGCGGGCAGCACCTTCACGCTGTGGCTGCCCCGCGCCGAATCACCGCCCGCTCAGTAACCTCACCACGCCACCGCCAGCCGCACCGACTGGCAGATTCCTTCCCCGGACCGACAGATGCTCGCCCGGAGGGTGCCGCGGTGCGAACCGCGCGGTGGAGCGGCCACGGGCGGCGCCGCATAGTAGGCCGAGTCGGGCGTGAGCAGGGGCGAGTCAAAGCGCACGACTGTCCCATCGTCGAGCTCGAGCGTCGGCTTCAAGCGGGCATTGATCCGGACGCCGGGGGCGGCCACGAGGCGGAGCGGGGGACCCGGGTCGAGCGCCAGGAGCGGCGGTTCGGCGAGCAGCTGCTGGATGCGCCGGTCCCATTCCCGGTAGTCTCCGTCGTTGAGATGGAACTCTCCAGAGCCGGTGTAGCGAATCGTTCCCGCCTTGTCGATCAGCACGAAGCTCGGCCAATAACGGATGCCGTAGGCATCCCACGTACGGCGGTCGTTGTCCTGGGCGTTGGGATAGGTGATGCCCTGGCGGTCGAGGGCCCGGGCGAGATTGCCTTTGTCGTGCTCGCCGGCATAGGGCGGGAACTCGGGCGTGTGAATGCCGATGATCGTGAGCCCGCGTTCCCGATACGATCGATCGTAGGCCACGAGCGACGGCACGGTCCGCGTGCAGTTGCCGCAGGTGAATACCCAGAAGTTGAGCAGCACTACCCGGCCCCGGAGCTCCGCAAGCCGAAGAGGCTTGTCGCTGTTGAGCCAGCTGGTGTTGGTCAGTTCCGGTGCCGGCGTGCCGCCCGCGCCGGGCGCCGACGCGGGGCGCCGGATCGCCGCGGTGAGTCCGGCCACGATCGCCGTGCCTATCAGTACCGATCTGTGCGTTGTCATTCTATCAACCTCTCTCCGTGTGAATGAATAAGTAGGGGCGCAGCATGCTGCGCCCCTACCATGTGCCGCCAGGGGATGAGGTTCAGAACGCTGCGAGGCCCCGGGTCCCATTCGGGAGACCGGCGATCGGCCCGAGGGGCGTGAGGTGCCCGTCCGCTTCCACGCGGAACGCGTGGATCGCCTGTGCGCCGCCGGTCTGCAGCACGTACAGGTACCGGCTGTTGTGGCTCAGCGCGATGTCGTTGATGCCGGCGCCGATCAACGCGGTGCCGCCGTTCGCATCGACCAGGCTGATCGCCCCGTCCGGCGCGATCGTGAAGGCCGACACCGAGCCGGCGCCGTTGCCGGTGAACCCAATGCGCCCGTCATTGGTCACAACAGCCCAGCATGGTGCGCCCTGGTGCGTGAGCACGGCGCCGCTCACCAGCGAAACACTGCCGGTCGCGTCCAGCTCGTAGGAAGAGGCCGAGCCTGTGGCTTCCGACACGAACAGCTCGTTGCGAAGGCCGAAGGAGAACCCGAACGGCGTGCCGCCAGCGGAGGCGGTAGTGATGGGCCCGCTCGCCACGCCGTTCGCGTCCACGGCGTACAGGTCGAGCTGGTTGGTGTTCTTCTCGGTGACCACGAGGCGGCGGCCGTCGGGACTGAACGACACCTGCGCCGGTCCCACGTTCGAGCCCGAGAGGGCCAGCGTGGCGCCCGCGATCGCCGTGAGAGCACCGCTCGTCCCGACCGCAAAGCCGGAGATGTTGCCCGTGCCTCCCGCATTCAAGACATAGAGCACGTTGCCGTGTACCGTCAGGCTGATCGGCAGCGTGCCGCCCGACGCGGTGCGGCTCGCGAGGGCGAGGCCCGCGGGGCTCACGCTGAACACCGACACGTCGTTGGATCCGGCGTTGACGGCGAAGAGCCAGCGGCCGTCGTCGCTCAGGGTGACGGCGCTCTGCGAGCCCAGGCTCGCGCCGGTGCCCGTGCCGCCGGTCGAGACCGTGCCGGCCGCGGTGAGCCGGCCGTCGGCGCCGCGCGCGAACACGGCGACCGCGTTACCACCGATCTGGTTGGTGAGCGTGTACACCGCGCCGGGGTCAGACACACCGGCCGAGACGTCGGCGGCGCGCGCCGCTTGCAGGGCCGCGGCGGGGCTCGTGAGACTGCGATTGGGTTCGCACGCGGCGAGCGCCGCGGCGGCGAGTGCGAGGACGGCCAAGCGAGTGTTCATGGAGCTCGAACCTCCGAAAAATGGTGAACGGCGTGATTCACTTTCCGGAAGTAACGCCGTGATGCGGCGCGGCGGACGTGGGTCGAGATGTTTGTTAGAGGCTTCTCATAGCGGGCTCATGTAGTCCTCCGTCCGACAGTCGTCTTCCGCTGTTTTCCAGGGGCCTACCGCCCCGCGTCTGATTTTTCCGTCGCTGAGCCATCGCTACCATTGCCTTCATTCAGCGATCCACCCTCGTCACGACGGAGAACACGATGAAACCGACGATCTATGCCCCGTTCCTGAGCCTTGTGGCTCTGGCGGCGTGCAACAATCTCTCTTCCCCCATCACCAGCGTGCCCCCCGGGCCGAGCTTCGCCGTTATCCGGGCCCAGGGCGACAGCCTCACGGTCGCGGACACCCTCAACAAGTTTCGCGCTGCGCTCGGCGGCAGCTTGAACGCGCCCAACTCCCCACCCGCCGACAGTGGCCGGCGCGAGATCAACTGGGACGGCGTGCCGGCCGCTTTGACCAACGTCGACAACTTCCCGGCGACGTTCTTCAACGTCAACTCGAAGCGGGGAGTGCTGATGTCCACTCCCGGGACAGGGCTCCGGGTAGACAGCACCGCGTTTGCGTCGATCAACGCCGGCCTCGCAGACCAGTTCAAGGCTTTCTCGCCCAAGAAGCTGTTCATGGCCGTCGGCTCGAACCAGGTCGAGGTCGACTTCGAGCTGGCGGGTACCACGACCAACGGCTTGGTCAAGGGCTTCGGGGTGGTCTTCTCCGACGTCGACAAGGCAGCCGCTACGCGGGTCGAGTATTTCGACGCGAACGGTGTCGAGCTCGCCAGCATCGCTTCGCCGGCCCATCTCGGCGCCCAAGGGTTCACCTTCGTCGGCGCGGTATTCGAATCCGCGATCGTCGCCCGGGTGCTGATCACGAGCGGCGAGGCCGCGCTGGACGCGACGATCACCGATGTCAGCGCGGGCGGCACCAAGGACCTCGTCGTGATGGACGATTTCATCTACGGCGAGCCGCAGCCCCTGCCGCAAACTTCTAATTATTCTGCACGGAGCTTGTAACATGCGACGCATACCATTGATGCTAGCCGCTGCACTGCTCGCCGGATGCGGCGGTGTGACCTCGCCCGGCGCCTCCTTCCTTGGAGGAGGCGCCGTCCCCACTTTTCTGGGCTAGGAAACACGATGCCGACAGCCTTGCCGGAACCAAGCCAGCTCAATACTCCCGAGCTCCTGGAGGCGTTCTTCGACCGCTCCCAGGACGGGTTCTTCTTCATGATGCTCGATCAGGCCGTCGAGTGGGGGCCGGGCGTCGATAAAGACGCCGTGCTGGATTACGTCTTTTCCCACCAGCGCATGACCAAGGTGAATCCGGCGATGGCGCAGCAATTCCGCGCTAAACCGGCTGAGCTGATCGGCATGACGCCGAGAGACTTCTTCCGGCACGACATCGCTGCCGGACGCCGGGGCTGGCGCAAGCTGTTCGATGCGGGTCACACGCACAGCCTCACCAACGAGCGCCGGCTCGACGGTTCGATGATGTGGGTCGAAGGCGACTACATGTGCTTCTACGACGCCACCGGCCGCATCACCGGGCACTTCGGGATTCAGCGGGACGTGAGCGACCGCGTCAAAGCCTTGGAGGAATTGGAGCAGTCCCAAGCCGAGCTGCGTGCGCTCGCGGCCCGGCTGCAGGCGACCCGTGAGGAGGAACGCACCCGCATCGCGCGGGAGATTCACGACGAGCTGGGCCAGGCGCTCACCGCCTTGAAGCTCGACGTCGCTTGGCTCGAGAGCCGGCAGACCCGGACCGATTCCGGCATCTTCCGACTGGGCGACGCGTCGCTCGCCGACCGGGTGGACCAGACGATGCAGATCGTGCGCCGCATCGCCAGCGAGCTCCGGCCCAGCGTGCTCGACCAGCTCGGCCTCGAGGCTGCCATCGACTCGTTGGTGCGCGAGACGACCCAACGGACCGGCATCGCGGTCTGTTTCCATGCCGACGACTTTCCCCGGTTGCCCGACGAGATCGCGAGTCACGCCTTCCGGATCATTCAGGAGGCGCTGACCAACGTCGCCCGGCATTCCAAGGCCACCCGGGTGGACGTGTCGGTGCGCCGGGTGGGGGGAGTCATCATCCTCGGCGTCGAAGACAACGGAGTGGGATTCACGCCCCAGTCGCTCAGTGGGCTTCGGTCCCTGGGATTGGTCGGCATCCGCGAGCGGGCGTTGGCGTGTGGGGGGACTCTAATGATTCGCGGTGAGCCAGGGCAGGGCACCGGTATCGCCGTCACGATTCCGGTCGCGAAGCCATGAGCCGACGGACCCCAAGGATTCGCATCTTCATCGCGGACGATCACCCGATCGTCCGGCAGGGGCTCCGCCGCATCGTGGAGGCGGACGTGGGGATGGTCATTGCGGGTGAGGCGGACGGCGCCGCGGCGCTGCTCGCCGGGCTCGAGACCAGCGCCACCGATCTCGTGCTGCTGGACGTATCGATGCCCGGCGGCCTGTTTCTCGACACGCTGCGGGAGCTGCGCACCCGCCACCCGACTATTCGGGTGCTGGCCTTGAGCGTTCACCCGGAGGATGAGTGGGCCGTGCGGGCGCTCCGGGCCGGTGCCTCGGGCTATCTGACCAAAGACCATTCGCCGGATCAGCTGCTGGACGCCATCCGCCGGGTGTATCGCGGCGGCAAGTACGTCAGCCCCACGCTGGCGGAGCACCTGGCCCAGCATCTCGATGCCGGCGGGCAGCGCCCTCCCCACGAGCTGTTGTCCGATCGCGAGTTCGAAGTCATGCGCCGGCTGGGCAGTGGCCTCACCGTCTCACAGATCGCGAGCGAGCTGGCCCTCTCGGCCAAGACAGTGAGCACCTACCGTACCCGGATTCTCGAGAAGATGGCGGTTACCACCAATGCAGACCTGGTCCGCTACGCCGCGAGGTACGGGCTGATCGCCTGATTTCGTGTAGTCCCTAGTCCGACGAATCTGTTCCGCTGTTTCTCGCCCGCCTCAGCCCTCGCGTCTGATACTGCCATCGAAGAGCGATCGCTAACCTTGCCTCCGTGATCGAGGCAGCGAGGGGACGCTCCACCTGCGCGGTGCCTTTGTCGGATGAACTGGGAGCAATTCGAGCTCGCGCAAGGCAGCGAGCAGAGGAGAAGGACATGCGGATCGCAACAGCGGTAATCGGCTTGCTGGCGCTGGCTGCGCTCGTGGGCTGCAAGTCTCCCACCTACGGCGGTGGGGGCGGGGGTGGGGGTGGTGGGGGTGGTGGGGGTCCGGCGGGTGAGATCATCGTCGGGAACATCCTGTTCAAGAGCTCCCACAACGGGACCCAGAACCCCGCGATCGACACGGTCGCGGTCGGCAGCACGGTCACGTGGACCTGGACCGCCACGGGATCGGTCGCGCACAGCGTCCAGTCGCAAGGGACGCCCAATTTCACGAGCAGCGCCGTCGAGACCGGCAATGGGAAGACCTACTCATTCACGTTCACCACGCCGGGGACCTATCAGTACGATTGCGCCGTGCACGGCGCGGCGATGAGCGGCAGGATCGTTGTCCGGTAGCAAGTGTGTTCGGGTCCCCGGATCCCGTGAGGGATTCGGGGGCCGCAGTCTTCGAAATGGAGGGGCCATGGGCATCGTCTCAGCTGCAGACCCGGTCGGCGAGCTACTCGGCGGGCGGTATCGCGTGCTGCGCCGCCTCGGAAGCGGCGGCATGGGGACCGTCTACCTCGCGGAGCACGTCCTGTTGGGCCGTCTCTGCGCCGTGAAGGTGCTGTGTCCTCCCCTGTGTGACGACGACCCGAGCGCCGAGCAACGCTTTCGCCAGGAAGCATTGCTGGTCGCCAGCGTGCGCCACCCAGGCATTGCCCAGGTGTACGACTTCGACCGCGGGCCCGACGGCCGGTTCCTGCTCGCGATGGAATACGTGGAGGGTGAGACTGTGGCGCAGCGACTGCGGCGCGACGGCCCATTCCCGCTGCCCGAGGCCATCGGTGTGCTGCGCATCGTGGCGGACGCGTTGAACCACGTGCACTGGATGGGCATCCTTCACCGCGACTTGAAACCTCAGAACATCATGCTGGGGTCAGGGGGCGTGGTGAAGCTGCTCGACTTCGGCGTAGCGCACGAGATGGACCAGCTCTCGGCTCCCGATGGATGCGAGTCCGGCACCCTCGCCTACATGAGCCCCGACCAGCTGCTGGGTGACGCTCTAGGTCCCGCGAGCGACATCTTTTCATTGGGCGTCGTGTTTTACGAGATGCTCACGGGCCGGTTGCCCCACGCGGGGACGACGGTTGCTGAGCTGCGAACCCAGCGCCTGCTGCGCCCGCCCACGCCGATGCATTGGCTCCGGCCAATCGTCCCTCGCGAATTGGGGGAGGTGGTCGCGCGGGCCCTCCATCCAGAGCCAGCCGAGCGCTGGCCGTCGGCGCTGGCGTTCGCGCAGGCGGCGGCGCGGGCGGCCAATCTCGGGGAGTCCTGACCCATGCGTCACATCGCTCTTCGGGCTACGGCTGTCCTCCTACTTGCCTTTGCAGCCGGCTGCGGGAACGACGTCACGAGGCCGATCGTCCCGCCCCCGCCGCCACCGCCGCCCCCACCCCCCTTGCTCCAGGACGGCCTCTGGACCGTCAGCGGGAGTCCGTCCGGCATTCTTCGCCTGGACCCGACGCAGCTGACGGACACCGGGCAGCGCGTCCCGGCCACGATCCTCACCACGCCAAGCGCGCAGCTCACTACGCTGGCCGGTGTCGCGTTCGACGCCGCCGGCAACCTGTGGGTCGCAAGTGACGACGACTCGTTGCTGCTCGCCTTCGAGCCCGGCGCGCTCGCGAGCTCCGGGTCCAAGGCGGCGAGCAGGGTGATCACGCCGACGCGGGGCTCCCTCAGCGGACCGATCGGTCTGGCGTTCGACTCGCGGCAGCGCCTGTGGGTCGTCAACCACCAGAATGGTACGCTGGTCCGCTTCGATCCCGCGCAGCTCGCCGCAGGCGGCGCTCAGGTGCCGGCAGTGGTCCTGTCTGTACCGGGAAACCCGGTGGCCATCGCCTTCGACGCCGCCGGCTCGCTCTGGGTATCCGACAACGATTCGCGCGTGGTCTACAAGTACACGGCTGCGCAGCTCGCGGTGTCGGGATCGCCGCCCCCCGCGTTCGTCCTGACCGCCGCGGACTCTCTGGTGAATCCCACCGGCCTGGCATTCGACGCCGCGGGGAATCTGTGGATCGCCAACAACGGGAGAAGTAACCTGGTGGCGTTCACCCCCGCACAGTTGGCGGGCGCGGGGCCCTTGGAGCCCAATGTGGTGATCACCTCGACGGGAGGCTCTCTGGGCATTCCAATCGGCCTGGCGTTCGAGGAGGACGGGAGTCTGTGGGTCGTAGGTGGCACCGGGGTGTTGGCCAAGTTCGCAGCGGCAAGCCTGGGCGCGAGCGGGACCCGGGCGCCGAGCGTCCGGCTCAAGGTCAGCGGCCACGTGTTGTTCTGGAGCGTGGCGTTGTGGCCCAAGCCTCCCGGGCTACCGCTGAACTGATGCCTTGTGCCAGCGTTCGATACGAGGGGCGATGGTGAAACTGGTCGCTCGACTGACCCCGGGCGCAAGCCCCGGGGAACTCGGGGAGTGGACGTAGTGGACGTGGTAAGCCGGGAACGCGAAAGCCGAGGATCGTTGGACCCCCGGCTTTCACGTCGCAGCGAAACTGGCTGCGGAGACCTCGCACGTGCTTCAATACTAGGCGACGAAAAGACCCGGGGCAAGCGGCGGTGCTGGTGGCGGGATTCGAACCCGCAAGGGCTTTCGCCCAGAGACGTGCGAGGTCTCCGCGTTGACCAGTTTCGCCACACCAGCACCTCGTTGGCTGCGAACCCTGGCAAGCCCGGGGAAATCAGGAACTGGACTGGTAGATGGGCGGTCGATGAGGGTTGATGGAGTGTGAGCGGGCGCAAGCCCGGGGATCATGTCGCCGTCGCGTGCACCTCCGCCGCCACCCGAAGCATGGCTGCCAGGCTGCGCTCGACATCGTCTTCCGTCGTCGCCCACGAAGCGATGCTGATGCGCATGGCGGTGCGTCCCTGCCAGACGGTCGCGCCGGCCCAACACGTGCCGTCCGCCTGAATCCCCGCGATGACGCGGCGGGTCAACTCGGCCTCGCCAAACGAGACGAGGACCTGATTGATCACCACGTCGTTCAGGATCTCGTACCCCGCGTCTCTCAAGCCCTCGGCAAAGCGCGTCGCGTGACGGCAGGTGCGCTCGATGAGGTCGGCTAAGCCCTGCCGTCCGAGCGAGCGCAGCGCGGCCCACACCTCGATGCCTCGCGCTCGCCGCGAGAACTCGGGCGTGTAATGCTCGGGCTCGCGGGTTTCGCCGATCACCAGGTAGGGCGCGTTCACCGCCATCGCCGCATGGAGGTGGCGCGGGTCGCGCACCACCACCATGCCGCTGTCGTACGGCACGTTGAGCCACTTGTGCGCGTCGATCGCCCACGAGTCCGCGGCGGCGTAGCCTTTTACGAGATGCGCGCGGGCAGGCGCCGCCGCCGCCCACAGCCCGAAGGCCCCGTCCACGTGCACCCAGGCGCCCGCCGCTTTCGCCTTTGGAATGATCTTGTCGGCAGGATCGAACGCACCCGTGTTGACGTTGCCCGCCTGCAGGCAGACGAGCGTGTTGTCATCCAGCGGTGGCAGCGCGTCGGCGCGCATCCTGCCCTGGCCATCTACCGGCACGCGGATCACCCGCTCGCCTCCCAGACCCACCAGCATCAGCGCCTTGAGCACGCTCACGTGGACTTCTTCGCCTACCACGACGGTGATGGGAGGCGCGCCGAACAGGCCTTGCGCCTCGACGTTCCAGCCGCGCCGCGCGAGCAGCGCATGACGGGCGGCTGCCAGACCCGAAAAATTCGCCTGCGTGGCACAGGTCACGAACCCCACGCCGCATGCCGGCGGCAGATCGAGCACGTCGAGCAGCCAGCGCATTGCGACCTCTTCCAGACGCGCGGCAATGGGCGACAGGACGACGATCCCCGCGTTCTGATCCCACGCGGTGGCTAGGCTGCTTGCCGCCATCGCCGCCGGGAGGGAGCCACCGACGACGAACCCGAAGAAGCGGCCGCCAGCCGATGCCATCGTCGCCGGCGATCCGATTTCGTCGAGCAGAGCGATCACCGCTGACGGGTCGACGGGATGCTCCGGCAAGGCCTCATCGAGTCGTCGCAGGTTGGCGAGGGCTTCGGGCGTGGGGGCCACACCGCGGTGTTTCAGGGAGGCCAGATACCGGGCCGCGCGGTCGGCGGTTGTTCGCAGCAGATCCTTCATCCCTCTAACCTACCTTGGTCCTCACCGGGCGAGGACTCGAAGCCAGTCGCCGAAGAACGCGCGTGGAGCCGAGTCGACTGCGTTGCTCTGCTGGGCTGGCGGATGCATCAGGCCCACGCCGACGTAATTCGTGCCGATGCTTACGGAAAAGATGATGAGGGAGTTGAGGACGTAGTACACGGCTCGTTGCCACGCCGGCACGCCGCCCTTAGCCACGAACACGGGCAGACCCACGACAAAGCTCAACACCAGCGATGTCCAGCGCGGCGGCAGGGCAAACGCGACCCACAGCGCGTTGGCGATCAACATCGTGACGCCGCCCGCGATGCCGGGCGTCAGCATCGCCTTGGGCTGCAGGAACTCGTCTACTTTGGCCTTCTCCAACTACGGCTTCCGGATGAGCGCCCGCACGCGCGTCGCGTCCTGCTTGGTGAGCACGTCCAGCTTGTGCAGCGCCGTGTACGCGGGCACCGACCGGCCGGCGATCATGCTCACCGGCGAGCCGGTGGTCGAGTCCTTGTGCAGCACAAACGTGCCTTCCTGCCCGACGGCAAACCTGGGTGCCTCGACCCAGGCTACGTCGTACGAGCCGGGGAAGCGCACGACCACTCGCTCCCCCGCTTGGGCGCCCTTGATGCCGTCATCGACCTGAATGATCGCTTCCTGCCAGTTGGGGTCGTGCTCGGTGATCCGCTTGGGACGCGCCGGCGCGGCCGTGAGCTCGGCCGGACGCACCTGCTCCACCCGGCCCGCGACCACCATCGCCGCGCGCGCAATGTGCGCCTTCAGATCCGCGTCGTTCATGTCGAGCCGGGCCCTCGCGACTGCTGCCTCCTGTACCGACGCCACGACCGGGGATCGTCCTGGCTCGTGGCCGACCTCGCGCACCGCCACCCCCCGACCGAAGATCCAGCCCGTCGTGTAGAACGTCGCCTGCATTCCTTCCTTCAGCGAGCCCGGCCGGGCGGTTTCGACCGTGACGGAATCGCCCGCCGTCAGCACCACGGCGGCCGGCTTCTCGAGCACCTGATCCACCCGAACCACGACCGTCCGGTCCGACGCGGGGACTTCCGGGACCGCCACGGCGCTGACCTTGGTGACCGTGCCGATGAAGATGATGTCGGACTGCTTCACGAGCGCCGCCCGGCTCATTTGGGCAACCGCCGGGACTCCCGGCAACGCAAGCGCGACCGCGAGGAGAATGGCTGAGCGAGTGTGCATGGGACCCTCACGACGACCGTTTGTCGTCATGGCAAAACGGGGACACTGAAAAAGAACGGATCGATCGAAACGGCCACCGCCGCGCCCGAGCCATCGAGCAGCCGATGCGTCGGGAAATCCACCCGTCGTTGATACACCACGCCTTGCGGGAAGTTGGCCGAATCGGGTGCGTTGTTCGCAGAGAATATACCGAGGAAGACGTCGCCGCGGGTGAGCAGGCCGTTGTAGTCGCCGATGTAGGGCAGGAACTGGAAGGCCGGCGTGGTGGCCGGCACGTCGGCCAGCACCACGTCCTGGTGTGTCGCGAACCCGTCCCGCGACCGCTCCAGCCGCGTGACCCAGCGGCTTGCGTCGCCGGACCCGGTCACCTGTTGATACAAGAACCCGACCGTGCCGTTGGCGGAAACCGCCAGGCTCGCGTTCGTGGCATTGGTCACCGTGCGGCGGTCGCCGCTCCAGGTGACGCCGCGGTCGCCGGAGCGGCGCAGGTGCACGGTGTAGATGTCTCCCGTCCCCACGCGGTCCGCCCACGCCAGGTACACGGTGTCGCTGTGCAGCGGGGCGACCGCGATCGACAGCGTCGAGCCGATGCGCTCCTGTCCCAGCGTCGGCGCGTTGGACCAGGGAATGGTCACGTGCGTCGCGACGAGACGGCCGGGCAGGTGGTCCGACGCGTCGACTAGGTCTTTGAAAGGGGTCGCACCGGTCGCACCGTTGTCGTCGCGCACCACGACCACATCGCTCGTCACGTCCGATCCCGCGTTCGCGCGCCAGCCGAAATACGCGACGTAGACAGTGTGATCCTGCGCCACGGCGGGGCGGACGGATGGACCATTCTGCCCGGCGGTCGTGCGGGTTTCGATGCGACGGGACGCATACGTCGCTCCACCGTCGAGCGAGACGTCCACGGTGGCGGTGCGCCCGTCCGGTGCGCCGAAATCGTTGAGGCCCACGTACACGCGATCTGCGTTCCCCACCCCGGTCGTGCGGACGAACGGCTGATCGATGTCGGCACGCGACGCCTGCAGCGTCATCGTCGCGGGCGAGAAGAAGTCGTTCGCCTTGAGCTCGTTGAGTGGGAAGCCGGGCACCTTCATTATCCCAGCGTACAGCACCGGTGGGCTGCCCCCGACCCCGTGGGTGATATCGGCGGTCATGCCCTCGCTCGGCAGCGTGTTGCGGAGCGTCCAGGAGTCGCCTCCATCGTTGGAGACGAAGATGGGCGCCGTCGCGCTGGTGGACCCGCCGGGATTGGGCGTGAAGGCGGAGGCCGCCATGAGCTTGGGGTTCGACTCATACAGCGCCAGGAACGGCTCGGCATCCTGCCAGGTTTCGCCGCTCAGTGACGCGGGGATCAGGTCCACCACCCGTGCGCCTGCCAGCTTGGCCGGTGGCTGTGGCGCCTGCCGCTCCGGTTCGGTACAGGCGACCAATAGGACGACTCCAACGGCGATCGCTCTAGCTCGCATGACCAGCAATATACGTCCCCGGCGCCGCGCAACCCTTTCGACCGTTCGCGCGTCCCACTCATCGTGAAACAACCCTTTTCGAGGTCCCGTCATCTAACGGGGAAACCTCCACCCCAGGCCGTGCATGCTTCTCGGGTTGCCGCTTCTCGCCGCCGTCACGCTCTCCAGTCAGAGTCAAGATCCGCCCCCGCCCCCGCCCCCGGCCCCGGCCCCCGCGAGCAAGGTCACCGCCACCCGTGCCGCTCAACCGCCCGTCATTGACGGGCGCGACGACGATGCCGTGTGGCGGGAGGCCCAACCGATTACCGGATTTCAAGAGTGGCGGCCCAGCGAGGGCGGACCGCCCAAGCTCCCGACCGAGGCGAAAGTCGCCTACGACGCGGCCAACATGTACGTCTTCGTCCGCGCCTTCGATCCGCACCCCGACAGCATCATCACGGTCCGCGCCCGGCGCGATTACTTCACGCCCTCCGACATGATCTGGCTCTTCTTGGATTCGTATCATGATCGCCGAACCGGCTATGAATTCGGGGTCAACCCCTCGGGCGTGAAGCTCGATGCGCAGGTCTACAACGACGGCAACGAAGACTTCGCCTGGGATGCCGTGTGGGACGTCGCGACCCGGGTCGATTCGCTCGGCTGGACGGCCGAATTCCGCATCCCGTTGTCGCAGCTGCGCTACGGGCCGCAAAAGCAGCACACCTTCGGCCTCATTATCGATCGGGATCTGTACCGCTACTCCCAGCGTGTGAGCTGGCCCCTGCTCCGCCAGTCCAAGGCGGGGTTCGTATCGCAATTCGGCGACGTCGACGGGTTCGACGACCTCGAGGCCCCACGCCGGCTCGAGGCGGCCCCCTACGTGGTGACCAAGAACGTGTCGCAGTTCACGGCGACGGGCATCGGGCGCACG